>CAVKLO010000050.1:0-8801 GCA_963656985.1 Bulleidia sp.
CGTCTCAGAACGGCAGCTGCCGCTCCGCGTCCATTCACCGGGGGCCGTATCCCCCGGACCCCCTGTGTCGCTGCGCTCCGGAAACGCTTCGGATAGACGTCCTCTTTTCTCGTCATGCCCGACGTGCTCGGGCATCTCGTGAAGGGAGGATTAAAGTTCGGCTTTGATGTTGTAACGGTTGCGGTCGGAGGAGCTACGGGAGATGAGTTCGCAGATGAAGCCGGCGAGGAAGAGCATTACGCCCAGCAGTACCGCGACAAGCGAAAGGTAGAATAGCGGCTGGTCAGTCACGGCTCTGAATTTCAGACCGTTGGCCTGATGGATGAGCTTCCCGGCTATAATCCATATGGTCATCACGAAGCCTATGAGGAACATCAGAAGACCCGAGAAGCCGAAGAAATGCATCGGCTTCTTGCCGAAGGCGCTAAGGAACCATAATGAAAGCAGGTCCAGAAAACCGTTCACGAAACGGCTCATCCCGAACTTGCTCTTTCCGAACTTGCGCCGCTCGTGCTGCACGGGCTTCTCCCCGATCTTCCCGAATCCGGCGTTCTTAGCCAGATAAGGAATGTATCGGTGCATCTCCCCGTAAACCTCTATGTTCTTCACGACCTCATTCCTGTATGCCTTGAGGCCGCAGTTCATATCGTGCAGCCGGATGCCCGTGATGAGACGCGCCGTGGCGTTGTAAAGTTTCGAGGGCAGATTCTTCGTGAGAGGATTGTCCTTGCGATGCCGCTTCCAGCCGGAGACCACGTCATAGCCGCCATCCCTTATCATCCTGTACATCTCCGGAAGTTCTTCCGGGCGGTCCTGAAGGTCTGCGTCCATAGTGAAGACCACATCGCCCGCCGCCCTTGCGAACCCGCAGTAGAGGGCGGCTGACTTGCCGTAGTTGCGTCTGAAACTCAAGCCCTTGATCCTGGAGTCCGCCGCAGCGAGCCTCCGTATGACCTCCCAGGAGGAATCGGTGCTGCCGTCATCCACCATAAGCACTTCATAAGACAGCCCCTCCGCCGCCATCACCTTTCCGATGCGGTCTGTCAGCTCCGGAAGGGATTCTTCTTCATTGAAGAGAGGGATTATGATGGAAACGTCAGGCATATTATCGGTTCGGATTATCAAACGGATCGCTCGAAGGGATGTTCCTGGAGAGGATGAAAGAAATTAAAGTCCCGAAAAGGTAGCAGTAGATGAGGTTCGAGAAGAACATCCACTTCGGGAGGCTGTTCTGAATCTGTTCGAGCCGGGTCAGAGCGTTCGAGTCCAGCATCGAGGAATAGGAGCTGATGACCGTATCGAGATTGGACGCGAGAGCGTCCGGGGCTATCAGAGTGTAGAATGCCAGCACGAAGGCGGAGTAGAGCAGCGCGGACAGCAGTGCAGTCCTGCGCCCGAAGCGGAAAGTCTCGCGGCTGCTCGCCTCGCTATCGCCCGCGCAGTAGCGAAGCATAAAGAATTTCATCAGATAGATGCAGGCTGCGAACTTCACGCCCCAGAGCAGCAGCGCGAGGACTGCGCCTCCGATGCCTCCGAGGACTCCGCCCTTGCCCGCCATAAAGGTCGTGATTACCAGATACGCGATGCTGACGGCGCCCAGAACGGCCCCCGCCTTGCCCGCACTGTCCCAGAGTTTCCTGTTCAATGAAAGGTCTGCCATAATTACGGATTTGGATTCGGCAAAGATACAAAATAATTAGTACCTTTGCGCCTTGACTAATAATATGGCTAGCCAAGTTCAAGTACTTGGTTTGTAAATACTGGTTAGTCCCATAATTTTATTAAGTTTCAGTTATGATTGACATTACCTTTCCTGACGGCAGCGTCAGAGCATTCGAAAAGGGCGTGACCGGCTATCAGATAGCTCAGAGCATCAGCCCCAGACTTGCAGCCGAGGTGCTGGCGGTATCTGTAAAACCGGCCGGCGACCGCACTGCGGGCAGAGGAACCACATTCGACCTTCAGCGTCCCATAGAGGAGGACTCTTCTGTGAATCTCCTGAAATGGGAGGACGAAGAGGGCAAGAGAGTATTCTGGCATTCGTCCTCGCATCTTCTCGCGGAGGCTCTCGAGGCGCTTTATCCGGGAGTCAAGTTCGGCATAGGACCCGCCATCGAGAACGGATTCTACTATGACGTGGACCTCTGCGGAAACCAGATTACTGACGCCGATCTTCCGAAGATCGAGAAGAAGATGCTCGAACTCGCCCACACAGGGGAGGAATTCCGACGCATAGACGTGTCCAAGGACGAGGCTATGAAGCACTTCACCGAAAAGGGCGACAAGTACAAGTGCGAGCTCATCGGCGAGCTGCAGGACGGTACCATAACATATTACACGAACGGGGCTTTCACCGATCTCTGCCGCGGACCTCACCTTATGAGCACCGCCCCGATAAAGGCCGTGAAGCTTACAGCCATCGCGGGAGCGTATTGGAGAGGAGACGAGAAGCGTCAGCAGCTCACCCGCATCTACGGCATATCCTTCCCTAAGAAATCCCTTCTGGACGAGTACATCGTGGTGATGGAGGAGGCCAAAAAGCGTGACCACCGTAAGCTCGGCAAGGAGATGGAACTCTTCACCTTCTCTTCCAGAGTAGGTCTCGGACTGCCTCTGTGGCTGCCGCGCGGCGCCGTGATGAGACAGACGATGGAGAACTTCCTGCGCAGGAGACAGGCCGCCTACGGCTATCTGCCGGTAGTCACCCCTCATATCGGCTCCAAGGAACTCTACGTGACTTCCGGTCACTACGCAAAATACGGCAAGGACTCTTTCCAGCCTATCCGCACTCCGCAGGAGGGCGAGGAGTATATGCTCAAGCCTATGAACTGCCCTCACCACTGCGAGATCTTCCGCTCTTCGCCGCGCTCGTATAAGGATCTTCCTCTACGCTTCGCGGAGTTCGGCACCGTGTACCGTTACGAGCAGAGCGGCGAGCTTCACGGACTGACCAGGGTACGCGGATTCACACAGGACGACGCGCACCTTTTCTGCCGTCCGGAGCAGCTCCAGGAGGAGTTCGAGAAGGTCATAGACCTCATTCTCTACGTGTTCAAGACCCTGCATTTCGACAACTTCCTCGCCCAGGTTTCCCTGCGTGACCCCGAGCACAAGGAGAAGTACATCGGAAGCGACGAGAACTGGGAGAAGGCTGAGAGCGGCATCATCGAGGCCGCTAAGAAGAAGGGCCTGAGTACCGTCGTGGAGTATGGCGAGGCCGCGTTCTACGGTCCGAAGCTCGACTTTATGGTGAAGGACGCCATCGGAAGAAAGTGGCAGCTGGGCACCATACAGGTGGACTACAACCTCCCGGAGCGCTTCCAGCTCGAATATACCGATGCGGACGGCTCGAAGAAGCGTCCGGTGATGATACACCGCGCTCCGTTCGGCTCCATCGAAAGATTCACCGCCGTTCTTCTGGAGCATACCGCCGGGCATCTGCCTCTGTGGCTCGCGCCGGATCAGGTTAAAGTATTGCCTATCAGTGAAAAATATACGGAATATGCAGAAAAAGTTTGCAGTTTGCTGAATAATTCCGATATTCGCGTCTCCATTGACAGCCGCAACGAGACTCTCGGCAAGCGCATCCGCGAGACAGCGCTCCTCAGAGTTCCGGTGCTGGCCATTGTGGGTGAAAAGGAAATGGCTGACGGGACCGTATCCGTAAGGCACGAAGGTGTCGATAAGGGTGCGATGACGCTGGCCGGATTCGTGGACTACTTGAAAGCCGTAGTGGCCGAAGAGTTGTCTTAGTTTATGTGCATTTAATAATAGGAGGAAAAGTTTATCGCAGCACCTTTCAAACCGGCCCCGAAGCCTATGGGGCCACGTCCGAACGGACTCAAACCAGGCAATCGCTCAGCCTTCGGAAACAGGAAGAAGGATGAGAATGAGTTGAATATCAACGGCGAGATCAAGGCCGCCCAGGTCCGCCTCGTCGGAGATAACATCCCCGAACCGGGGATATGCTCTACATCTAAGGCATTGGCTCTCGCCGATGAATTAGGTCTCGATCTGGTGGAGATAAGCGCCAAGGCGGATCCTCCCGTATGCAAGATTCTTGACTATCAGAAGTATCTGTACCAGCAGAGAAAGAAGGCGAAGGAGATGAAACAGAACTCCACGAAGATTGTCATAAAGGAGATCAGATTCGGTCCGAACACCGATGAGCACGACTTCCAGTTCAAGCTAAAGCACGCCCAGGGCTTCCTGCAGGAGGGCTGCAAGGTGAAAGCTTCCATATTCTTCCGGGGCCGTTCCATACAGTTCGCGAGCCAGGGGGAGAAGCAGCTGCTCCGCTTCGCGGTGGATCTGGAAGAGTACGGCAGAGCCGAGAATATGCCGGTCCTCGAAGGCAAGAGGATGACGATGATGCTCGCTCCGATTAAGAAGAAGTAATCCTCAAGGAGGATGAAATATTATTAACTAATTAAAAAACAAAACAATGGCAAAGCTAAAGACGATCGCCGGTGCCAAAAAGCGCTTCGCGCTTACCGGCTCGGGCAAAATCAAGAGAAAGCACGCCTACCACAGCCACATTCTCACCAAGAAGACGAAGAAGCAGAAGAGGAATCTCGACCACTTCTCCCTCCTCGAGAAGGTGGACTACGGCAGGGTAAAGGAAATGCTCGTTCTCTAAACACACATTTAAAGTTAAACTTGGATGAGCAGTAGAGAAAGTGTCACGCTGATGACCACTGCCTCCATAAAAAAATCACATTATGCCAAGATCAGTTAATTCAGTTGCTTCAAGGGCACGCCGCAAGAAGATTCTCAAGAGAACCCGCGGCAATTTCCTGTCCAGAAGAAATGTATGGACGGTTGCGAAGAACACCTATGAGAAAGGTCTCACCTACGCATACCGTGACCGCAGAGCCAAGAAGCGCAATTTCCGCGCTCTCTGGATCCAGAGAATAAACGCCGCCGCACGTCAGTACGGCATCACTTATTCTCAGTTTATGGGCAGACTTGCCAAGCAGAACATCGGTCTGAACCGTAAAGTGCTTGCCGACCTCGCTATGAATAATCCTCAGGCGTTCGAGGCGATCATAAATTCCGTAAAATAGTTCTTTGAAAAAAGTGGGCTGGAAGGAATTTTACCATAACAAATGGACCGGCTTCCTCTTCTGGGCGCTGCTCTATCTGCTTTGGGTAATCTGGCTCGGGAATTACTGGTGGCTCTTCGGCCTTGCGGTCATCTTCGACCTCTTCATAACGAAGAAAGTCAAGTGGCTCTTCTGGCAGAAGAAATACAAGGAAGGAGAAAAGAGAAATGTGCTGCTCGACTGGCTGGATGCCATCATCTTCGCCGTCATAGTGGTGACGTTCATAAACATCTTCTTTTTCCAGGCGTTCAAGATTCCTTCTTCGTCAATGGAGAGTACCCTCTATACCGGGGATCATCTCTTCGTAAGCAAACTCTCGTACGGTCCGAGGATTCCGCAGACTCCGCTTTCGGTACCGTTCGTGCATAACCGCATCTTCGGCCACGAGTCCTACTCGACTCTGATCCGCAATGACTATCGCAGACTCAAGGGCCTGCGCGAGGTGGAAAGGGGCGATATCGTGGTGTTCGGTTTCCCGAACGGGGACACGGTGCTCACCAAGGCTCCTTCCGAGGATTATCACGAACTGGTGCGCCGCAGCGGCAGAGCGCTTGTGGAAGACCGGCTGGGTCCCGTAATCGTCCGCCCCGCGGACAAAAAGGACCACTACGTGAAAAGATGCGTGGCAGTGCCGGGCGACACTCTGCTCGTCAAGGACGGGCTGGTGTACATAGACTCGGAGCCGCAGACAGTTTATCCGGGCGTGCAGTACTCTTACGAAGTGAAGACATCGGGGCAGAAGATAAACTCCAAGGTCATCGACAGGATGGGGCTTAACCTCGGCGAGCTTTATTATCGCCAGGACCTGCCCGGATATCCGATGATGACCCTCACCTCCGATATGCTCGAGCAGATCCGCAAAGTCCCTTCCGTCGTGAGCGTGAGCGCGAACATCGACTATGTCCCGCTCCACGATGAGGACCTGGACCTGAGCCTTTTTCCGCACAGCGCCAATTTCCGCTGGACCAGAGATTTCTACGGTCCGCTGTGGATTCCGGAAAAGGGGGCGAGTGTCTCTCTTACGATGGAGAATCTTCCTCTCTACGAGAGGATCATCTCCGCCTATGAAGGACACGCGCTCGAAGTGAAGGGCGGGGACATCTTCATCGACGGTCAGAAGGCGGACAGCTACACTTTCGGACAGAATTATTACTTTATGATGGGAGACAACAGGCACAATTCCCTCGACTCCAGATATTGGGGCTTTGTTCCTGAAGATCACGTGGTCGGAAGTCCGGCCCTGATATGGCTCTCTACGGACCGGGACCGTAAGTTCCCGCATAACATACGCTGGGGCAGATTTTTCAAAATACTCTGAAAGTTTGCATAAACAAAATTATTGAACGATATTTGCACCCGCGTAAATTATTAAGAATCAATAAAAATAAAAAGATATGGCAAAGGTTTGTCAAGTTACGGGAAGAAAGAGAATGAAGGGCAACAACGTCGCTCATTCCAAGCTGCGCACCAAGCGCGACTTCTCCCTCAATCTCAGAACCAAGAAGTTCTGGTCAGAAGAGGAGAAGAGGTTCATTACACTGAAGGTTTCCTGCAAGGGTATGAGAATCATCGAGAAGAACGGTCTCGAAGCTACCCTCAGGGAGGCTCAGAAGAAAGGATATGTTAACCTTGTTTAATTTACGGCATTATGGCAAAGAAATCTAAAGGAAACAGGGTGCAGGTCATCCTTGAATGCACAGAGCAGAGGGAAAGCGGTGTACCGGGAATGTCCAGATACATCACTACCAAGAACAAGAAGAACACACCTGACCGTCTTGAGCGCAGAAAGTACAATCCTTTCCTCAAGAAAGTCACGGTTCATCGTGAAATCAAATAATCGGGGAGGATAAACTATGGCAAAGAAAGCCGTCGCTACATTCGCAGCTAAGACCGGTGCTAAGAGTATGGTCAGATGCATTCGTCTTGAGAGGTCCCCTAAGACAGGCGCTTATGTTTTCAACGAGCAGCTTGTGGAAGAGGCCAAGGCAAAGGAATTCTTCGAGAAGAAGTAATACGCAGATATGAAAAAAGGGGCTGACCGTAAAAAGTCAGCCCCTTTTTTTATGCATTCCGAACGTTATTATGACTATATTTGCGAGTTATATCTGACTTGCGTATGGGTATATTTGACAAGGGAGTGAAGAAGACCAGGGAAAGCTTTTTCCAGAAGCTCTCCAGAGCTGTAGTGGGTAAGAGCAAAGTGGATGAAGATGTGCTGGACGCTATGGAAGAGGCTCTGATGAGTTCCGATATGGGCGTGGACACGAGCCTCGAAATCATCGACAGACTTCAGGAAAGGGTGGAGAAAGACAAATATATGTCCTTCGACGAGCTTGTGGAGATGCTCCGCGAGGAGATTTCCGCCCTGCTCGACGTGGACGGCGCCGCTCAGAGCTCCCCGTTCGACTTCTCCCACAAGCCCTATGTGATTATGGTCGTGGGCGTGAACGGAGTGGGGAAGACCACCACCATAGGAAAATTGGCTGCAAGCCTTAAGAGTCAGGGCAAGAAGGTCATTCTCGGAGCTGCCGACACTTTCAGGGCGGCGGCGGTGGAGCAACTGCAGATCTGGGCTGAACGCGCCGGGGTGGACATCGTCCGCCAGGAGATGGGTTCCGACCCCGCTTCGGTCGCGTACGACACCGTGAAGGCGGCCGTGGCGCGCGGATCCGATGTGGCTCTGATTGACACGGCGGGCCGTCTGCATAACCGCATCGACCTGATGAACGAGCTTACGAAAATCCGCAACGTGATGCGCAAGGTCATCCCCGACGCGCCGCACGAGGTGATGCTCGTGCTCGATGCGACGACCGGACAGAACGCGTTCCAGCAGGCCAAGGAGTTCGCCCGCGCGACGGACATCACTTCTATGGCCATCACGAAGCTCGACGGCTCGGCAAAGGGAGGCGTGGTCATCGGGGTGGCGGACCGCTTCAAGGTGCCGGTGAAATTCATCGGCATCGGAGAGGGCATCGACGACCTGAAACCGTTCGACAGGAAAGAGTTCGTGGACTCTCTCTTCTCGACACAGGATTTGAAGAAATAAACATCATCATATATGAAGCTATCTTATAATTGGCTCAAAGATTATCTTGAGTTCGACCTTACGCCGCAGCAGGTGGCAGAGGCCATCACCTCCATCGGTATCGAAGTGGATTCAGTAGAGGAGCAGGAAGAGATTCCGGGCGGCCTGAAAGGAGTAGTAGTGGCGCAGGTCAAAGAATGCGTCCCGCATCCGGATTCCGACCATCTGCATATCACCAAGGTGGATGCCGGCACAGGCGAACTCCTGACCGTCGTATGCGGCGCACCTAATGTCGCGGCCGGGCAGAAAGTGCTTTTCGCGCAGCTTGGCACGGTCCTTCCGGGCGACTTCAAGATAAAGAAATCGAAGATACGCGGAGTCGAGTCCTTCGGAATGATCTGCGCCGCCGATGAACTCGGCCTGGGCGGAGACCATTCGGGCATTATGGTGCTTGAGCCCGAGGCCGTCATCGGTACGCCGGCGAGCGAGTATCTGCACCTTCAGACGGAAGCCGTGATCGAGTACGAAATCACTGCGAACAGAGTGGACGCCGCCTCGCATATAGGCGTGGCCCGAGACCTCTACGCATATCTCAAGCTCCACGACATCCCTTGCACGCTCCGCTATCCGGACGTGTCCGCATTCCGCGAGGGCGAGGGCGAGGGTATCCC
>CAVKLO010000051.1:0-8583 GCA_963656985.1 Bulleidia sp.
GAATATGAACATAAACAGAATCCTTCTACTCTCTTCCCTGCTTCTCTGCGCACTCGCCTGCCGGAAAACAGCGGGCGAAGAGCCGCTGCCGCAAGCCGAGGAACCCCAGGTCGAGGCTAAAGACTCTCCTTCATCCATTTCAGGGGCCGTGGACGTCCAATTTTCAGACTCCCTCGCGGACTATCTCTGCTCTCAACTCGGCGACCGGGGTGAGGGCGAAGCCCTTACAAGGGCATTCGCCGACACCCGTGCGGACGGACTGGACGCGCTTATGGCCGAACTCGGCATAAGCGGCATCGAACGCATCTTCCCGGATGCGGGCGAGTGGGAACCGAGACACCGTGCGGCGAGCCTGCACAGATTCTTCAGAATCCGGTATGCGGACGAAGTGACACATACCCGCGCGGTGACTGCGCTTGAGGATGTCCCCGGAGTGGTCTCCGTGGACATCCCGTACAGGACAGTCTCCACAGCCCTCCCGTTCAATGATCCGTACTCCTATTATCAGTGGGATTTCTACAATGACGGGGCCCTGAAGAACGGTTTCGTCAAGGGAGCGGACATCAATGTCGTCCCGGTATGGGAGCAGTTCACCGCAGGCAGCGATAAAGTCATAGTCTGCGTGGTGGACAGCGGGGTGGACGCCTCGCATCCGGACCTTGCCGGAGTGGTGATACCGGATGGAGAGGACGGAAGCCGGAGCTTCATCAATGACGGGGACGGCACTACCGAAGCGGGGACTCACGGAACCCACGTGGCGGGAACCATTTCAGCCATAAACAATAACGGCATCGGTGTCTGCGGCATCGCCGGCGGTAATGACGGCACCGGCGGAGTCCGCATCCTTTCAGCCCAGATGCTCAGCGATTCGGACGAGACCCGGCAGGGCAATTCCTCTGCGGCCATCGTCTGGGGAGCCGACCACGGCGCGGTCATCAGTCAGAACAGCTGGGGCTATGGCTTCGAGACCGAGGACGAGGCGAAACGGGCTTCAAATCCCGCAGCCTTCAAGGCTGCGGTGGATTATTTCATCGCGAATGCCGGCTTCGACAAGGACGGAAACCAGACCGGCCCGATGGCGGGCGGCATAGTGATCTTCGCGGCCGGGAATGATGGCTGGGCCTACGGTCATCCGGCAGATTATGAAAAGGTGATGGCGGTGGGAGCCATAGGCCCTAACGGAAAGGCCGCCTATTACACGAACTACGGTGACTGGGTGGACATCTGCGCACCAGGAGGTGACCAATATGTCGCAAGCCCTCAGAGCCTCATCTTGAGCACGTCCGGGGGTTCTTACGTCTGGTTCCAGGGAACCTCTATGGCCTGCCCGCACGTCAGCGGCGTGGCGGCCCTTCTGGTGTCCCATTTCGGAGGCCCGGGATTCACCTGCGACCAGCTCTGGGACAAGCTTCTGCTCGGAGCCGACTGGAATGCGCGTTCGTCGTCTTCGAAGATAGGGCCGCTGCTCGATGCCTACGGCTCGTTCACCGCCGGCGAAGGAGAAGCACCCCTCATCACTACTGACTATGCCGGAGACTATACGCTCAAGTCACACGAGACCCTTTCGGTGACCTACAATATATCCTCGAATCTCAGCATCCCTGTCTCCGTCAGCTTTGAAACAAACTCGTCCGCCATCACTCACAGGATGTCTGACGAACATACTCTGGTTATGAGCGTGAACGCTCTCGAGGCGCAGCCGGGTACATACCGGGCCGCCATCACCGCCAAACTTACCGACAAGCTCAAGACGGTTGAGAACATAGAAATCACCATTCTGGAGAACCACGCTCCGGTGCTTACGGGGCAGATTCCGAGTATGGTGGTGGAGGATATGGCTCCGCTCACCATAGATATGACAGACTATATCACCGATGCGGACGGCGAGTATCTCAGTTATGACTTCCAGTCTTCCGCCGTGAATGTGGCGAATTTCTCCGCGAGTCAGAACATACTGACGGTCACCCCGAAAGCCTACGGCACCACAGATGTCGTCATCACGGCTTCGGATGCCCGGGGCAAGTCCGTGGAGATGCCGTCCTTCCGTTTCATCGTCTATGATTCTTCCGCCGGGTTCTCGGCCTGGCCGGTGCCTGTCACCGATGTCCTGAAGATACACAGCGGAGCCGAAAAGGAGATGGATGTGGTCATCACCACCGCGAACGGCCGTGAGGTGTTCCGCTCCACCGTGAAGGGCAGCGCGTTTTCGCCCGCGAAGATTGACCTGAGCTCCGTGGCCGCAGGCCGTCTGGAGCTTTCGGTAAGCTTCTCCGGCAAGACGTTCAGCCGTAATATCGTGAAACGCTAAAAGACTGTCCCGGGATGGTTCCCGAATCATTTCCGGGCAGTTTTCAAACACAGGTGAGTATGAAAAAAAGAATACTGACGATGACTATCGCATTGGCCGCGGCGGCGGCCGTCTCATTCGCTCAGGACGCCTCGCGGACAGCTGCGATGGAGTCGGGCGTAATCCCTCGCGACCCTGCCGCGCTTGCGCTCGGAGGAGTGGAGACTCTCGCGGACAATAGCGCCTGGGCGGCGCTGGACGGTATCGCTTCGACCGCTTTCTCGCAGCACAGCTTCGACGCCGCGCTCTCGGCTCAGATCTGGAATCCGGACGGAACGCCGTCGCAGCTTTACAATGCCGGCCTTGCCTATAATCTGAACGGGAAATTCGGCTTCGCGGCCGCCTTTTCTCTGGACAGGGGAGAGTCTTATCCCGCCTATGATGCCAGCGGCCGGACTAAGGGAGACTACACCCCATCGGATATGGAAGCCGCTTTCGGCGCAAGCTGGCGCTTTCTGGACTTCCTTTCCGCAGGTGTGGGGGTCAAGTATATGAAAAGCAGCCTGGCCTCGGACTATACTCTGTCGGCATTGGCCTTCGACGTGATGCTCAGTGCGGTTTTCGGCGGTCTGAACGCCTCGGCGGGGATTATGAATGTCGGAGGCAAGGCTGACAGCTACGACCTCCCGTCTTCAGTCAGGGCGGGCGCTGCCTACACGGCGGGACTGTCGGAAAAGCACGCGGTGAAGGCCGGAGCGCAGCTGGACTGTTACCTCATCGGCGGTCTGAATCTGGGCTTCGGCGCACAGTACTGCTACGCGGACTTCGTATCCGTCCGGGCAGGTTATAATCTCTCTTCGGACGGCCCGCTGCCTTCGTATGCATCGGCGGGACTCGGCCTGAAATTCGCCGGTTTCGGTCTGGATGCGGCCTATCTGCTTTCCGGGCCTCTCGCAGGCACCGTTTCAGCCGGTCTTCGCTATGCGTTTTAAAGAGTAAGCGGCCGAATAATCGATTCGGGGTGAAAATCATAGGTTTTTTCACCCCGAATTCTTTCTCGGCAGCGTTTCCCCCCGGAGCCGGAAAATGCCTGCCGCAGCCCCTCCGCATTATCCGTCAGGCGGCGGATTTGCAAAAATGCACGGCAAATCATATATTTGCGAATCCCAATACCGAAAGGCTTATGTCATTTAAACACGTTCTCGGCGCAGGACTCGCTCTGTGCCTCATTTCATCTTGCGATATGCAGAATCCGCTTCTTTGCGACTCACCTCTTCCGTACGGCGCGCCGCAGTTCGACAGAATCAAGACAGAACACTACCTCCCGGCCTTCGAGCAGGCAATCGCTAAGGCCAAGGCGGAGGTCGACGCCATCATCGCCAACCCGGAACCCCCGACTTTCGACAATACCATCCTCGCCCTCGAGCAGGCCGGAAGCCGCCTGAATGACATCTCGGGCATCTTCTACAACCTTCTCGAAGCCGACACGAACCCGCAGATGCAGGAAACTGCCGAGAAAGTCGCCCCGATGATGACCGAATATTCGATGTATGTCTCCCTTAACGAGGCGCTCTTCTCGCGCATAAAGGCCGTCCACGACAGCGGAAGCCCTCTCGAACCCGACCAGAAGCGCCTGCTCGACGATACGTACAGATCATTCACCCGCAGCGGAGCCAACCTCAGCCCCGAGGACAAGCAGACCTACAGCAAGCTCAGCGAAGAACTCTCCCTGCTCACGCTCCAGTACGGCAAGAACCTGCTCGCCGCCACGAACGCATATACACTGAACCTCACAGACGAAGCTTCGCTCGAAGGCCTTCCCGAGTTTGTCCGCGAGGCGGCCGCCGAAGCGGCCAATTCCAAAGGCTCCGCCGGCTGGACTTTCGATCTGAGCGCCCCGAGCTACTCGGCCCTTCTCAAATACAGTCCCCGCCGGGACCTGCGCGAGCAGATGTGGATGGCGTACAACACCCGAGCCACGCAGGGCGAGAACAGCAATCTAGAACTCTGCCGCCGGATAGCGGAAACCCGTCTAAAGATCGCTAACATCCTCGGTTATGAAACTTACGCCGACTACGCCCTCGAAGAGCGTATGGCGAAAAACCCTCAGACTGTCAACGAGTTCATCCGGAAGCTGCTCGTCCCGTCCCTTCCGGTCGCCCGCGAAGAAGTGAAGGAGCTTCTCGCCTACGCCAGGTCGCAGGGCTTCGAAGAAGCCGAGATCCAACCTTGGGACTTCTCGTACTGGTCTGAGAAGCTGATGGACGAGAAGTACTCCATAAACGATGAGCAGCTCAAGCCTTATTTCCGTCTGGAGAACTGCATCGATGCGGTCTTCTCTTTGGCGAACCGTCTCTACGGCCTCAGCTTCGAGGAGCGAAAGGACATACCCGTCTATCATCCGGACGTGAAGGTCTATGACGTGAAGGATGCCGATGGCCGCCATATGGCCCTCTACTATGCCGACTTCTTCCCTCGCGACAGCAAGAGGGGAGGGGCCTGGATGACCGAATTCCGGGGACAGAGCATAGTGGACGGCGTGGAGAAACGTCCGTTCATCAGTATGGTCACCAATTTCTCCAAACCCGCCGCCGGCAAACCGGCCCTTCTCACCCACGACGAACTCACGACCCTGCTCCACGAATTCGGACACTGCCTGCACGGCATATTGGCCGAAGGCCGCTATGGCTCGCTGACGGGCACGAACGTCTCGCGGGACTTCGTCGAGCTGCCGTCGCAGATTATGGAGAACTGGGCGTTCGAGCCTGAGTTCCTCGACGGCTTCGCTCGCCACTACGAGACCGGCGAAGTGCTCCCCGACTCTCTCATACGGAAGATCGTGGACGCGAAGAACTATCACGCGGCCTACGCGCAGGTGCGCCAGCTCCAGTTCGGCATCCTCGATATGGCCTGGCATTATCAGAAGACTATGACGGATATGGGCACGATAGAGTTCGAGAAGGCCGCTCTCAAGTCTTCGGCCGTGATTCCGTCCATCCCGCAGGCCTGCACCTCCACGAGTTTCAGCCACATCTTCTCGGGCGGCTACAGCGCGGGCTACTATTCCTATAAATGGTCCGAAGTGCTGGAAGCCGACGCGTTCAGCCTCTTCAAGGAGAAGGGAATCTTCAGCACCGAGGTGTCACACTCCTTCCGTGACAACATCCTCTCTCGCGGAGGCAGCGAGGACGAGGCCGTGATGTACCGGAACTTCCGGGGGCACGACCCTCAGCCGGAGGCTCTTCTGGAGAAACTCGGCATCGTGCCTGCGGGCAGATAGAAAACAATTCTGAATGAAAATCGATATGTTGCGTAAAGTAAGAATCGCGCTTGCCGCCGTCTTCTTCATCTGCATCACTCTGCTGCTCGCCGGCATCGGCGCCCGGTGGTGGGGATGGATGGCGAAGCTGCAGTTCCTGCCGGCCTGTCTGGCGCTGAATCTGGCGGTGATCATCGGAGTGCTGCTCTGCACCGTGCTGCTGGGGAGAGTGTACTGCTCTTTCATCTGCCCTCTGGGAGTCCTCCAGGACCTCGTCATCAGGCTCCGCCGCCTGACGGGGAAAAAGAAATTCGCCTACCGCAAGGCCGGGTTCCTGCGCTACGCGGTTCTGGCGGTCTTCATCGCCTGCCTCGTCGCGGACCTTCAGTTCATAGTGGCCCTCATAGCCCCGTACAGCGCGTAC
The DNA here is from genome assembly GCA_963656985.1 of Bulleidia sp. Lineage (GTDB taxonomy): Bacteria > Bacteroidota > Bacteroidia > Bacteroidales > UBA932 > Cryptobacteroides. Next base: position 5,971 of record CAVKLO010000051.1, read on the forward strand.
GGACGTATGATAGGATCGCTCGTCCATCCTCACGGCTGGATCGTGCCGACGGTAGCGGGAGCCACTTTCCTCCTGATTGCCTTTCTGGCCTGGACTTCGGGACGTGCCTGGTGCAATGAAATATGCCCCGTGGGCACCGTTCTGGGCCTGTTCTCCCGCTTCTCCATATTCGGAGTGCACATCGACAGGAGCAAGTGCGTGGGCTGCAAGCTCTGCGAGAAGAGCTGCAAATGCCACTGCATCGACTCCGCTTCGGGCATCGTGGACCGCTCCCGCTGCATAGTCTGTCTCGACTGCATCGGAAGCTGCCGGAAGGGAGGCGTCAGCTACGGCCTCGTCAGGCATAAAGCTCCGGCGGCCGCTGACGCGTCCAATCTTTCCTCCGTCGATGAGTCCCGCCGCGCATTTATGGTGGCCGGGGCCCTGATAGGGACTTCAGCTCTGGCACACGCGCAGAACAAGCTCGACGGCGGGCTCGCTCCGGTGGTGCCGAAACGCGCTCCCGAACGCACTCAGAGGATTACTCCTCCGGGATCCGGCGGCGAAAAGAACTTCTACTCGCGCTGCACCGCCTGCCAGCTCTGCGTATCGAACTGCCCTAACTCCGTATTGAGGCCGTCCACTGACCTGGAGCATCTTATGCAGCCTCAGATGGGCTTCGAAAAGGGCTTCTGCCGTCCGGAATGCACTCTCTGCTCGACTCTCTGTCCTGCGGGGGCCATCACGCCGGTCACTCCGGAAGAGAAGACGGCCATCCATATAGGGCACGCCGTGATAGATTATTCCCTCTGCGTTTCTTATAACGGGGGGCACTGCCGCAGCTGCGGCTCGCACTGTCCCGCCGGGGCCATCAGTTATGTGGCCCGGGACCCGGAGGACGAGAAATCAGTCCGCATCCCGACCGTCCACGAGGACAGGTGCATCGGCTGCGGCAAATGCGAGTATCTCTGTCCGGCGAGACCTGTTTCCGCCATCCGCGTGGAGGGCTATACTGACCATATAAACGTCTGAACTTATGAGTGAGAAAATATCCAGAAGGGAATTCGTGAAGAGGGCCGGGGTCGGAACGGCCGCTCTCGCGGCCGTCGCGGCCTGCGGCCGCGGGACCGTACGGTCCTCCGACCCCGCCGGGGACGAGGGCGGTATGCCGATGCGCGTCAATCCTAAGGACGGGGATTCCGTCTCGCTGCTCGGTTACGGCTGTATGCGCTGGCCGATGATGAAGGACAGCGAAGGCAAGGACATAATAGACCAGGCCAAGGTGGACGAGATGGTGGATTATGCCATCGCTCACGGGGTGAATTACTTCGATTCCTCGCCGGTGTACCTGATGGGTCAGAGCGAGGAGGCTACCGGAAAGTCCCTGAGCCGCTATCAGCGCAGCAGCTACTATGTGGCCACGAAGATGTCGAATTTCCGGGACTTCTCCCGGGAGGAATCCCTGCGTATGTACCGGGCCTCGTTCGAGCATTTCCGCACCGATTATATAGACTATTACCTGCTCCATTCCATAAGCGATGCGGATGCTTTCAGGACCCGCTATGTCGATAACGGGATGATGGATTTCCTGCTCGCGGAGCGCGAGGCCGGACGCATCCGGAACCTCGGTTTCTCTTTCCACGGGCCGAAGGAGGGTTTCGACTCTCTGATGGAGGTGCACGAGCGTTATCATTTCGATTTCGTGCAGATCCAGATGAACTATGTGGACTGGAACCATTGCGGCAGCAGGGAGACGAATGCAAGCTATATGTACGACGAGCTTGTGAAGCGGAATCTGCCCGTCGTGATTATGGAGCCTCTTCTCGGAGGACAGCTTGCGAGCGTTCCGAGGAGGGTGGCCGATATGCTGAAGGAAAGGGAGCCGTCGAAGTCAGTGGCTTCCTGGGCTTTCCGCTTCTGCGGGACCTGTCCGGGAGTGTTCACTGTGCTCAGCGGTATGACCTATCTGGACCATCTGAAGGACAATCTCGACACTTTCCTGCATTTCGATCCGCTGGACGAGGGGGAGCTGGCTCTTCTGGAGAGCGTGGCGGGGATGATCAGGGACTATCCTCTGGTGCCCTGCACAGCTTGCCAGTACTGTATGCCTTGTCCTTACGGCATAGATATTCCGGGGGTTTTCCGGCATTACAATTCCTGCGTGAATGAGGGGACCATAGCGGAGAGCGCCGCTCAGGCGGATTTCCGCAAGCTGCGGCGCAAGTATCTGACTTCCTATGACAAGGCTGTCGAGTCTGTGCGTCAGGCGGACCACTGTATCACTTGCGGGGAGTGCGTGAGTCACTGTCCGCAGCATATCCGCATTCCGGCGGAGCTGCGGCGCATCGACGCGTACGTCGAGAAATTGAAACAGGGCACGCTGTAGCGTGCCCTGTTTCAACTTCTATCACCGGGGGCCGTATCCCCCGGACCCCCTGGGTCGCTGCGCTCCGAAAGATGCCCGATCAAGTCGGGCATGACGTAACGCAGGTGACTCTAACGCACAGTGTCGAGGATAATCAGCACGGGGGCGGGGTGGTTCAGGCTGAGGCGGACCCGGGCGGCGGAGGCGCGGTTCAGACTCGCTTTCCACCAGTTGTCCCAGACCACGGCATCCGTAGGCCAGTTCAGGCC
>CAVKLO010000052.1:0-3284 GCA_963656985.1 Bulleidia sp.
TGAAGAGTGAAGAGTGAAGAGTGAAGAGTGAAGAGTGAAGAGTGAAGAGTGGAGAACAGAAAGTGGAGAGTAGAGAAGAGTGAAGAACGGAGAAGAGTGAAGAGTGGAAAACGCAGGAAAGGGACTGAAAAAGATATATGGCTGAAAGACGCGACACACTGAAAGAAAAGGGATACAGCACCGGAAAGATGCTGTTCCGTTTCTATATCGTCTCTCTGGCGGCGGCCGTCGCGGTAGTCATCAAGCTGGCATATATCTGCATCGGCTTCCGTCCGGAGCCTAAAATCCTCGAAGTCCTCACTCCCAAAAGCACAAAGACCGTCCTCTATCCCACCCGGGGAGAAATCCTCACCTACGACGGACGCACGCTCGCGACATCTTCCGCCACCTACACCATAGCTATGGACTGCACAGTGATGAAAAAGCAGTTCGAAGACGACAAGGAGAAAGGAGCGGAGAAGGAAAAGCAGTGGAAAGACGATGCGCGCGCACTCGCGGACGCGCTTCCCGAGTTCTTCCCACAGAAGACCGCCGCCCAATACTACGCGCAGATTCTTTCCGACAGGAAGTCGGGCAGACAATACAGGGTGCTGGGCAAGAACGTGGACTACGAGACACTGCTGAAGATAAAGCGGCTCCCGCTCTTCGAGCGCGGACGGAACGAGGGAGGCCTCATCGAGGAAAGGGCGGAAGTGCGCCGCTATCCTTACGAAAAGCTGGCCAGACGCACCATCGGTTTCATACGCAGCAACACCGAAGCCAGCACGAACAACCGTATCGGACTGGAAGGCAGCTTCGACTATGTCCTGCACGGTGAAGACGGCTACGAGTATATGAAGCGCAGCGATGCCGGAGTCAAGATTCGCGACCTGGACAGCAGCTTCGTCAAGCCAGTGGACGGAAACGACATCAGGACCACTCTGAACATCGACTTCCAGGACATCGCGGACAGGGCGCTCAGGGCTCAGATAGACACTAACGCACGCATAGAAGGCGGCTGTCTCGTGGTGATGGAGGTGAAGACGGGCGCGATCCGCGCAATGGTGAACCTCCGCCGCGACCCCGACAGCGGAACTACGGAAGAGTCCACGAACTATGCCGTGGGACGCGCCGGGGAGCCGGGCTCCATATTCAAGCTGGCCACGCTGATGAGCCTTATGAACGACGGCTATGTGAAGTCACTCTATGAGACCGTTCCGGCAAGGGACGGCGGCGGCATCGGAGTCACGAGGGAAACAGGCAAGGAAGACAGGCACATCGGGGATTATGTCCGCGAGTTCGGGAGCGAGAACATTCCCCTCATATACGGACTCCAGGTATCCTCGAACTACATTTTCTCCTATCTGGCGAAACAGCATTACGGCAGAAAGCCCAAAAAGTTCATCGACAACCTTTATTCCTTCAAGCTGGGACAGGCTTTCGACTTCGACCTGAAAGGTATGGCAAGTCCGGTGATCCCCTCGCCGGAAAGCCCCTCCTGGTCCCGTTCCTCGCTCGCGACTATAGCCTACGGCTATTCCGTGACCGAGACTCCCCTGCACATACTGACTTTCTATAACGCCATCGCGAACAAGGGGATGATGATGAAACCGTATCTGGTGGAAAGCGTGGAGAAAGGCGGTATAGTGAAGGAAAGACGCGGACCGGGCATCCTGAACGCCTCGGTATGCTCCAGAGCTACGGCCGACACTCTCACCGCCGGGCTTGTACACGTGGTGAAAGCCGGCACCGGCTCCAGAGTCCGCAACGCCAAGTGTCAGGTGGCCGGCAAGACCGGAACCTCACAGATCGTCCTCGACCGGAACGACAGCAAGACAGCGGCGGGGCGGTACACCGATGAGCGCGGAAGGAAGAAGAACCAGGCCACCTTCGTCTGCTTCTTCCCTGCGGAAGACCCTCAGTACAGCGCGATCTGCACGGTATATTCGGTACTCTCGCCCGAGAGCTTCTATGGAGGAACCATCCCGGCGAAAGCCATCAGGGAGGTCGTGGACGGCATCTGTACCATAGACCCTTACTGGAGAGGAGAACTTGAGCCCGCCGGGACCGTACCGGAAATGGCCCCGGCCACGATAGCGGCCACAGGAAAGGGAGAAGTCCCGGACCTCAAGGGGATGGGGCTGAGAGATGCCCTGCGGGCCATAGAAAGCAGCGGACTCAAGTGCTCGTACAGCGGCACGGGCCACGTGAGCGGACAGAGTCCGGCTGCGGGAAAGGTGCTTAAAGAAGGACAGACGGTAAATATCACTTTGAAATGAAACTTGAAGATATAATAAAAGGGACAGGGGCTGCCATCATAAGCGGCTCTCCCGATATGGAGATCCCCTCCATCTGCTGCGACTCGCGAAAGGCGATCCCGGGTTCTCTCTTCATAGCCGTGAACGGCACAAGCGATGACGGTCACAAGTACATCGCGGACGCGGAGCGCAGCGGAGCCTGCGCAGTGGTGTCCGCCGACAGGAAGTCTCTGGCCCTGTGCGCCGGAAACTTCTACGGGCACCCTTCGGAGAAGCTGCATCTTGTGGGCATCACAGGCACTAACGGAAAGACCACGACCGTGACCCTGCTCTACCGCCTGTTCCGAGGTCTGGGCTACAGCTGCGGACTTCTCTCCACCATAGCGAACTATGTGGGCGGCAGGCGCAGCGAGACCGAGAACACCACCGCAGACCCCATAACCATAAATGAGCTGCTCGCGGAGATGGTCTCCGAAGGCTGCGAATACTGCTTTATGGAGGTAAGTTCCATAGGTATGGAACAGGACAGGGTGGCCGGGCTGCATTTCAGCGAGGGCATATTCTCGAATCTCACCCACGACCATCTGGACTACCACAAGACCTTCGCAGAGTACCTCAGATGCAAGAAACTCTTCTTCGACACTCTCCCCGAGGATGCGGTGGCCATCACGAACATAGACGACAGGAACGGCTCCGTGATGGTCCAGAACTGCCGGGCGAGAGTGGTGAGCTACTCCTGCAGGAATATGGCGGACCATACCGCGAGGATAATCGAGGAGAGCTTCGACGGGATGCAGCTCCGCATAGACGGCAGGGACGTGTGGACCCGGCTCATCGGAGCGCACAACGCCTATAATCTCCTCGCCATTTACAGCGCCGCAGTGGAATTGGGCGCAGCCCCCGAGGAAGTGCTGGTGGAACTCAGCAGGCTGGAGTCGGCTCCGGGAAGGCTGGAGACGCTGCGCGGACCGCGAGGGCTGAGCGTCATAATAGACTACGCGCACACGCCCGACGCATTGGACAACGTCCTCAAGACTCTGAAGGAGA
>CAVKLO010000052.1:3335-8524 GCA_963656985.1 Bulleidia sp.
GCCGCTGATATGCCTGTTCGGCTGCGGAGGCGACCGCGACAGGACCAAGCGGCCGGAGATGGCTCAGATCGCCGAGAAGTACGCGGACCGCATCATCGTGACCTCGGACAACCCGAGAACGGAGAATGCCGAAGGCATATTGGATGAAATCCGCAAGGGTTTCAGCCCCCGTGGTCTGGGCAAAGCGCTTTTCATCTGCGACAGGCGCGAGGCGATAAGGACTGCGCTGCTGCTCGCCCCGGAAGGCGCCGCACTGCTGCTTGCCGGCAAGGGGCACGAGACGTATCAGGTCATCGGAAAGGAGAAAGTGCATTTCGATGAGAGGGAGATAGTGGAAGAAGCATTTAAAACTTTGGAGTAGAGAGGATTATGCTGTATCATCTTGTAGATTGGCTGACGAAGCTCGGATATGATTTCCCGGGAGCGGGTCTGATGCATTATCTGTCATTCAGGGCTATGCTCGCGGCGGTGCTCAGTATGCTCATAGCCTTCTTTGCGGGAGGTAAAATCATACATTGGCTGCAGCGCAGACAGATCGGCGAAAGCATCCGCGACCTCGGGCTCGAAGGTCAGATGCAGAAAAAGGGCACGCCCACGATGGGCGGGGTGATCATCATCGTCGCGCTGCTCGGCTCGGCGCTGCTGGTCTGCCGTCTGGACAGCATCTACACGCTGGTGCTGCTGCTCACCACGCTCTGGTGCGGAGCGATCGGCTTTATGGACGACTACATCAAGGTGTTCAGACATAACAAGGACGGACTCAGCGCGAAGAGCAAGCTGCTGATGCAGTTCGCCCTGGGGCTGGTCATCGCGCTCACGGTCTGTCTGAGCTCGGACATACACACGACCAGGCTCGTGACCACGATTCCCTTCGTGAAGACGCACGAGTTCGACTACTCCTGGCTCTCGCCGCTACGCGGTCAGATAGGCGTGTACTGCACCTGGGGCATCTATATGCTGGTGATAATCTTCATCATACTCGCCTGCTCGAACGGGACGAACCTCACGGACGGGATGGACGGACTCGCCACAGGCACCTCCGCCATCGTGGTAATCACGCTCGGAGTTATGGCCTGGCTTAGCAGCAATATTCTGGACGCGCACTATCTGAACATAATGTACATCCCGGGCACGGGGGAGGTGGCGATCTATATGGCGGCCTTCGCCGGGGCGCTGCTCGGCTTCCTGTGGTACAACACCTTCCCGGCACAGGTCTTTATGGGCGACACGGGAAGCCTCACCATAGGCGGGGTCATCGGAGTGAGCGCGGTGCTGATACACAAGGAGCTGCTGCTTCCGGTGCTGTGCGGCATCTTCCTTATGGAGTCTATTTCGGTCATCATCCAGCGCGGCTGGTTCAAGCATACCAAGAAAAAATACGGTGAGGGACGCAGGGTGTTCCTGATGGCTCCCCTCCACCATCACTATCAGAAGAAGGGCATTCCGGAAGCCCGCATAGTGACGAGGTTCTGGATAGTGGGACTGCTTCTGGCTGTGGCGACGCTGGCTATGCTGAAGGTGAGATAGGTGGCAGCGGCGTCGGAAGTCAGAGACGGACCTGAGACGCGGCGACAGTAAGTGATGATGGAACAATAAGCAGGTTAGTTTTAAGAATCACTGAGACAAGGACTTTGTTAAAGATAACGATATGGGCAGAATAGTAGTGCTGGGCGGTGGAGAAAGCGGAACGGGCGCGGCCGTGCTGGCAAAAGTGAAAGGATACGAGGTCTTCCTCTCCGACAAGGGGGAGATCGGACAGGAATATCTGGAGATCCTGCACAAATGGGACATTCCCTTCGAGCAGGGACGGCACAGCGAAGAGCTGATACTCAGCGCGGACGAGGTGGTGAAGAGCCCGGGCATCCCGTCCTCGGCTCCGACGGTCCGCGCCCTTAAGGCTCAGGGCACGCCGATAATCTCCGAAATCGAGTTCGCGGGGCGCTACGACACGGCCCGCAAGATATGCGTAACCGGCAGCAACGGCAAGACCACCACGACCTCGCTGATCTACTACCTGCTCCAGCAGGCGGGCCTCAACGTGGGGCTGGGCGGCAATATCGGCAAGAGCTACGCCTATCAGGTGGCGACCGAGCACTTCGACTATTACGTACTGGAAATCAGCAGTTTCCAGCTGGACAACGTATATGATTTCCGCCCGGACATCGCCATCATCACCAACATAACGCCTGACCATCTGGACCGCTACGACCACAATATGGAGAACTATGTGAAGGCCAAGTTCCGCATCACGCGCAACCTCCGTCCCGAGGACTGCTTCATCTTCGACTCGGACGACGCCATCACCATCGCGCAGCTCAGCCGCATAGTTCTCCAGTGCAAGATGCTCCCGTTCTCGCAGCAGAAGGAAGACCTCGACCAGGGAGCCTACGTGAAAGACGGCAGGATAGTGCTCAAATACGAGAAGGACGAAAGCGAGATCTACCTCGACGAGCTCGCACTCGGCGGCAGACACAATATATACAATTCTATGGCGGCCGCACTTGCGGCCAAGGCGGTGGACATCGATGACGAGACCATCCGCGCCGCCCTGCGCAGCTTCAAGGCCATAGAGCACAGGCTGGAGCCGGTGCTCAGCGTGGGCGGAGTCCTGTACGTGAACGACTCGAAGGCCACGAACGTGGACGCGGCCTGGTATGCTCTCGAGTGTCAGACCCGTCCTGTGGTCTGGATCGCGGGAGGCACCGACAAGGGCAACGACTACAGTGTCCTCGCCCCTCTGGTGAAGGAAAAGGTAAAGGCCATAGTCTGCCTGGGCGTGGACAACAGGAAACTCCACGAAGCCTTCGAAGGCATAGTGGGAAGCGAAAACATCATCGATACCCTCTCCGCAGAGGAGGCGGTGAAGGAGTGCAGCCGCAGGGCTGTCCCTGGAGATGTCGTGCTGCTCAGCCCGTGCTGCGCAAGTTTCGACCTCTTCACCTGCTATGAAGACCGGGGAGATAAATTCAAGGCGGCCGTAAGGGCCCTGTAAGAAGCTATGGGAAGAAACAGGAAGAACGCTCTATGGAATTTCATCGACAACCTTGCCGGAGACAAGGTGGTCTGGATGATCGTGCTTCTGCTCATCCTGTTCTCCATAGTCTGCATCTTCTCCTCCACGGCGATGATGACGACCGAGACACTGAGCAGGACCGACATCATCCTCGAACAGCTGAAAGTGATAGGCCTCGGGCTGATGTGCATAATGTTCTGCTACCTGGTCATACGTGACGTGAAGTGGTACAGACGCATAGCCCCGTGGTGCTTCCCGCTTTCGATGGCGGCCATCATCTTCGTGATGGCCCATATGAAAATAGGCGACTTCATCCAGGCCACGCACATAAACCACGCCTGGCGCGTCATCAAGGTGAACGGGATGCAGATCCACATCTTCGAACTCATAAAAGTAGGGATGGTGCTGTATATGGCCTGGGCCATCGACACTTATGAAAAGAACGGCTTCAAGCTGACGGACAGGCTCGCGCGGGGCGAGCATCTGGGCTGGCTCGCCGGCCCTCTGGCCAAAAGGATTCTGTACCTGTACCTCCCCACGGTCATCGTGATGCTCTGCGTGATGAAGAGCAGCGGTTCCGGCGGCGCGTTCATAGGCTTGGCGCTGTTCGCCACAATGCTCTGCAGCGGACTGTGGTACGGGAAAGGGAAGAAGATATTGCTCGCGGGACTATGCCTCGCACTCCTCGGAGGCGGGGCGGTGCTCCTGGCCGACGCTATGGGAGGGGAGAAAGACCCCGCTGAGGGGAAGGATGCCGGATTCTTCGAGAGGGCCGGCACCTGGGCCTCGAGAATAAAGGGTGACGATGCGGACATAGAGCGCTTTATGGACGCACGGAAGGGAAGCCGGGAGTATTATGATGCGCTGGACAGGTTCCGCCAGACCTACAGCGCCAAGATAGCGATACACGAGGGCGGGTTTATCGGGAAAGGCCCCGGACAGAGCACGCAGCGCTATATAGTGCCTGTGATGTATGAAGATTATATGTACAGCTTCATCCTGGAGGAGTACGGGCTGCTCGGCGGCATCATAGTGCTGGCCGTGTACCTGAGCCTTCTGGCGCGCGGAAGCATCATAGTGCGCAGCTGCAACGACCGCTTCGCGCAGATACTTGTGGTCGGGCTGGTGCTGCTCATCAGCGGCCAGGCCCTTATGCACATAATGGTGAATGCCCGGCTCCTGCCGCAGACGGGTCAGACGCTGCCTATGATCAGCCACGGCGCGACCTCGTTCATCGCATTCAGCATCGCGTTCGGCATCCTGCTCTCAATCAGCCGGATGGCGAAGAAGAAGATAGAAGCCGAGACGAGGATGGCGGAGCCTATAACCAGCGCAAAGCCGGAAATGGAAAGCAGACTCGACGATCTGGACGCGGCGGAAGACGAGATAATCGAAAATATCTGAAAACTATGGGAAAATACAGAGCATTGAGAGTAATCATAAGCGGAGGAGGCACGGGAGGGCACATCTTTCCCGCCGTCTCCATAGCCGGAAAGCTTAAGGAATTCAATCCCGACACGGAGATACTCTTCGTGGGCGCGGAAGGCCGGATGGAGATGGAAAAGGTCCCGGCGGCAGGATACCGGATCACGGGCCTGCCCATAGCCGGTCTCCAGAGACAGCTGAGCCTTAAGAATCTGGCGGCGAACCTCCGCCTGCCGCTTCGCATCATCGCGAGCCTGCGCAAGGCGGGGCGCATCATCGACGAGTTCCGCCCCGACATAGCCATAGGAGTGGGCGGATACGCGAGCGCTCCCCTGCTGTGGAAAGCCGTGCGCAAGGGTGTTCCGGCCCTGATACAGGAGCAGAACAGTTTCGCCGGACTTACGAACCGCCTGCTCGGCCGCCGCGTGCAGCGCATCTGCGTAGCCTATCCCGGTATGGAAAAGTTCTTCCCACAGGAGCGTATAGTGCTCACCGGCAACCCTATCCGCAGCGAGATAGTCCCCGCCGACGAGGCTCTCAAGGCTGAAGGAGTGAAGTTCTACGGACTCAGAGCGGACTGCCGCCACATCCTCATCGTGGGAGGGAGTCTGGGCAGCCGCACGCTCAACGAGTCGGTAAAGAAATGGGTCTCGGACGGCTGTCCCGCTTCGGAAGGGGTCGAAGTCCTCTGGCAGTGCGGATCTTTCTACAAGAAGGGCGTGGACGAGTTTATGACCCTGCACAAGGAGGC
>CAVKLO010000053.1:0-5440 GCA_963656985.1 Bulleidia sp.
TGCCGAATCTTCCCAACTCCGCAAATATACAAGAAATCGCGGGAGGTGCAAACTCTCCGGAGACCGTCCGCAAACATAATGACTCTTTCCCGGCAATCCTATACCGGAAAAAGAAAATAGTTAAAGAAACATAAAATACCTCGCCTTTTCCGTCGCCCCCGGCTCAATCCATCCCGTCATTGCCGGCTCCGCTTTCACGTCATTGCCGGCCCGGCTTTTTCCCGACATTGCCCGGAACGGGCTACAAGAAGTATGAATGTTTCAACCAATAGGCGAAAAGCGGATCCTGGAATGTCACCCTGCCGTTCCTGTTGTCGAGGATGTCGCGTGCGGTCAGTGCCTTGAGAGACCTTGAGGCCGATGTCGCGGAACTGATGTGGTACTTGTGCAATGTCTCGGAGTTGCTGATAGCCTTTTCTCCGGCGATGACGGCATTGAGGAAACATAGCTGCTGGAAAGTGAGAGTCTCCGTCAGATTGGTGAAGAGCAGGCTCAGCTGTTCCACAAGAGAGATGTGCGCCTGATTGACCGTCTCTACGGTACACTCTTCCCGCGTGCTGCGAAGCCAGGAAAGTTGTGCAAGCTGCTGGACATAATATGGATGGTTGTCCGCGAGGAGGACGATGCGGTGCGCGGCATCATCGGAGACCGACTTGCCCGTGGAAGAGAAACGCTCTTTAATGAAGGCTACAAGATGCTCTGTGTCAATCTTGTCGAGGAAAAGAATGTCCCCGAACTTATAAAACGGCATAGATGAATCTGTAAACACTTCAAGCATCATATGCCTCTTGCTGCCGTACAGGCAATAGCCGGTTTTATGGTGCTGCTGCCAGTGCGCCCGGAGCCTGCGCTGGAAGAAAAGCGGGTCATCGAACTCTGCAATGTTCTGGAATTCGTCTATGCAGACCATTACCTTGATGTCCTTTTCCTGCGCGATGCGTTCCGGGAGGTCGAGAATCTCGTCAGGGTTTCTTTTGACATCTTCCCAGTCGAAATCCAGAGAAATCTCATTCGACGGGTCAGTTCCGATGGTGATTCTGGGAATCAGACGGGAGAAGAATTTCCTCACGGTCTCCACCGCCTCGTCCCACTTGCCGGACGTCCCCTTGATGATGCTCCGGGCGAACGCAGTATAAAACTGCTCTTCTGTCTTGACATTGAAGAGGTCGACCGTGCAGATTCTGAGTCCGGTGTCCTCCTCTGCGGCGATTGTGGCCGCACGATGCACAAGTGAACTCTTGCCCCAGCGTCTCGGAGATATGATGATGGTGTTTATCAGTGATTCAAAGTTGCTTGAGAGCCGCGCCACCTCCTGCTCCCTGTCAGTAAAGTTTTCGTCCGTGGCAATCTTGCCGAAAATAAAAGGTGCTTCCATAAGATTCCCTGTTTGCTCCCGGCAAATTTAGTAACACTTTTTGTATTTACAAAAAACGTAAATACTTTTTATGTAAAAAGCTCGCACCCCGTGAATGACGGAACGCGCGTCCTCAACGGAGCCGACTGACACCGAAAGGTACATCGACGGCCACGAAAAAACGTTTTACCTTATCCCCTCGATGTATAAAATGACATCGATGGCAACGTTTTGGCCCCTTTTCGTGGCCGTCATTGCACCGGGCCTTCGAGCAGCGAGGGAGCACCCCCTTGTGGCCGTCATTGCCGGCCCCGACCGGCAATCTTTTTTCACGATGGTGATACTGCCGTATGCCGCTGAGTATTGCGCCTTTGCGGCTTGCGAGGGTGTGGGAGAGGGGAGAATGGGCGGCGGTGGACGTGAGAATGAACCAAAATGACCATAAAAAGTTTCGTTTCTTCTAATAATTATTCATATCTTTGCCTTCCGGTGGTAGTTCCTTTCGGGAACGTCCACCGGATAGTAAGCCTGAACCACTCTGGAGTTATCTATGAGAAGAGATTTTGGCGCGAGCTGCGGAATACGCGGGGAGCGCTGATTTCGGTTAAATACTAACGGGGGGGGGTAACTGCTTGGTTATCAACTTGTTATGATATCCGGGCAGGACTAGAAGATATATCTATTGGTCATCGATGACGCTTTCTGAAAGTGTGGATATCCGTCTGAGCGGGGCCTCGGCCCCGGACGGACAGCGGAGTCCGGAGCAGTCCTCCGGTCTGCCGCAGGGTCGTGACGAAAGCGGGAATGCGCTCCCGGCCGCACCGGCAGTCCCGATCCTGTCACCGAAGGAATGGTTCGTGATGCGGGACCTGAAAAGGGCGAACGCGAAGCTGCCGGCATACAAGCAGTTCATCGAGGCAGGAATAGAGGTCTTCACCCCAATGCACACGGTCCTCAAGACCATAAAGGGCAAGCAGAAGAAAGTGACACAGCCCTTCATAAGGGACCTGCTCTTCGTGCACGACAGCCGGACGGTCATCGATCCGATAGTCGAACTGACTCCCACTCTCCAGTATCGTTTCGAACGCGGGAAAGGTTATATGGTGCCTATGACGGTGCGCGACGAGGATATGCAGAAGTTCCTTCTGGCCGTCAGCGCGACGAGGTCCGCCGTATATATGCTTCCCGAGGAGATGAATCCCAAGATGATAGGGCGCACCATCCGCATCGCTGGAGGCCCGCTCGAAGGCTGCACCGGAAAGCTCGTGTCCATAAAAGGGTCCAGGGCAAAGCGTCTGCTCGTCGAAATCCCCGGCATCCTCGCCGCCTGCGTGGAGGTCGAGTCTCGCTACGTGGAGATTCTTTAGCGTTGTACCGTCATTTCCGACGTGCTCGGGCATCTCCGGCCCACCCCTCCCCCAATTCTAAATCATTACCTATGAGAAGTCTAAGAGAAATTGTCGATTGGTATTTTTCCAAACGGACATTTCCGTATTGGTGCATACTGGCGCTGGATCTCATCATCCTGCTCTTCACCAGTGTATTCATTTATTGGTGCTTCTACCACGGAACCGCGCTCGTGGCCAATTTCTGGCCGCTGATGCGCTTTCTCGCGCTCTGCGCTGTAATCCACCTGGTATTCTTCGCCATCTTCCGCACCTACTCCGGCATCATCCGCTATTCCTCATTCTCAGACCTCGTCCACATAGCCTACGCTATGCTCTGCAGCGCCATCGCAGTGACCGCCCTGCACTATCTGACGAACAATTGTCCTCCTCACATATTCGCCCACATCACCGGCCGCTGCATCGTCACGACCGAAGCCATAGCCACAGCCCTGATGTGGACCCTGCGCATCGTGATACGCAGAATCTACGACGTTTACTTCCGCACCGCCGGAGCGATGAACGTCTTCGTTTACGGCATCCGCGCGGGCGGCATCAGCCTTGCCAAAGCCATACGCGGCGAAAAGCCTATGCGCTACAGCCTCTGCGGCTTCATCTCCCACGACCCGAGCCTATGCGCGAACGGCACCCGCCTGATGGGAATGCCGATCTACGAGTCCGACCCTAAACTCCCGTCCGTCCTCAAGCGCAAGAACATAGGAGCGGTGCTCATAGCTCCGGGGCGGATTGAACGTCTGCGGGCAGACGTTCAATTGCAGAACTACATTCTGAGCGCGGGCGTGCAGATTCTCGTCACGAACGACGTGGTGGACCCCGCGACGCCGAATCTGGTCGAGACGCTCCGCGAGGTGCGCGTCGAGGACCTCCTGCCGCGCGACGAGATTTCCGTCGATATGGACTCCGTGCGCGAGTCTCTCAGGGGCCGGCGCGTGCTCATCACAGGCAGCGCCGGAAGCATCGGAAGCGAGATTGTCCGCCAGGTGGCGGCTGCGGACCCTGCGGCGATGATGCTCATCGACTCCGCCGAGACTCCGCAGCACGACATACGTCTGATGATGGAGAAGGACTTCGGAGGCATCCCTTGCGGGACGGTGGTGACATCGATAACGAACGCCGCACGCATCGACCGCATATTCAGCGACTTCCGCCCGGACTACGTATTCCACGCGGCCGCGTACAAGCACGTCCCGATGATGGAGGACAACCCTTGCGAGAGCATTGAGAACAATGTCTATGGCACGAAGGTGCTCGCGGACGCTTCGGTGCGCCACGGCGTGTCGCGCTTCGTGATGGTGTCCACTGACAAGGCGGTGAATCCGACCAATGTTATGGGCTGCAGCAAGCGCATCTGCGAGATTTATGTGCAGAGCCTCGACAAGGCCGAGCAATGCGGGGAGGTCGAGGGGCATACCGAGTTCATCACCACGCGCTTCGGCAATGTGCTGGGGTCGAACGGTTCCGTGATTCCGCTCTTCCGCGAGCAGATCCGGCGCGGCGGCCCGGTTACTGTGACCGACCCGAACATCATACGCTTCTTTATGCTCATCCCGGAGGCGTGCAGTCTGGTCCTCGAGGCGGGCACGAAGGGGAGCGGGGGCGAGATTTTCGTCTTCGATATGGGCAAGCCGGTGCGCATCGCCGACCTCGCGAAGCAGATGATCGAGCTGAGCGGCGCGAAGGGCGTCGAGATCAAATATACGGGGCTGCGCGACGGAGAGAAGCTCTACGAGGAGGTGCTGAACGAGCAGGAGTCCACGAAGCCGTCGTTCCACGAGAAGATACGCATCGCCTCGACCCGCGAGTACGAGTGGGGGACGGTGAAGGAGGCCGTGGACGAGCTGATCGAGACCGCGCGAGGCTTCGACGAGATGGCGACGGTCGCTGCGATGAAGCGGCTCGTGCCGGAGTTCAGGTCGAACCACTCGAAGTTCGAGGCGCTGGACAGGTAAAGAAAGATTGGCCGCAAGGCCGCTAAAATAATAGCAATATGCGGGAATTCAAGGATATACGGATCGCTGTCGCCGGCACGGGCTACGTGGGGCTCAGCATCGCCACGCTGCTCGCGCAGCACCACAAAGTCACGGCGGTCGATGTGCTGCCGGAGAAGGTCGAGAAACTGAACAGGCGCATTTCGCCCGTGCAGGACGAGTACATCGAGAAGTACCTGCGAGGCGAGTTCGGCGACTTCGAAAAGACCGGCGTGCGCAGCGAACTGCAGCTCGAAGCGACACTTGACGGCGCCGCGGCTTATGCCGACGCCGACTACGTCGTCATCGCCGCGCCGACCAATTACGACCCCCAGAAGAACTACTTCGACACGCATTGCATCGAAGATGTGATAGACCTCGTGATAAGCGTGAATCCGGACGCGGTGATGGTCATAAAGTCCACGATTCCCGTAGGTTACACTCGGAGCCTCTATGTCCGCTACGCGCTGAAGTTCCTCACGGACCCCGCGCTTCGCGGCAAGAAGCTGAATCTGCTCTTCTCGCCGGAATTCCTGCGCGAGAGCAAGGCACTCTACGACAACCTCTATCCTTCGCGCATCATTGTCGGGTACCCGGAGATTCTGCCGTCCGAGCGCAATGCGAAATGGGACGAGGAGAACGCCGCGATCGCCTCCATCGGGAACCCTTCCGCGAAGGACTTCGCGCGCACTTTCGCCGCGCTGCTGCAGGAA
>CAVKLO010000053.1:5450-8520 GCA_963656985.1 Bulleidia sp.
CTGCAGGAAGGTGCGTTGAAGTGCGACGTGGAGACGCTCTTTATGGGGATGAAGGAGGCTGAGGCGGTGAAACTCTTCGCGAACACCTATCTGGCGCTGCGCGTGAGCTTCTTCAACGAGCTGGACACTTACGCCGAGGTCAAGGGACTCGACACGCAGTCCATAATTAAAGGTGTCTGCCTCGACCCGCGTATAGGTACGCATTATAACAACCCGTCCTTCGGATACGGAGGGTATTGTCTGCCTAAAGATACGAAGCAGCTGCTCGCGAACTACGCCGATGTGCCGGAGAACCTCATTGGGGCCATCGTCGAGAGCAACCGCACTCGCAAGGACTATATCGCGGACGCCGTGCTGCGCAAGGCGGGGTATTATTCCGAGAACGGCCAATGGGATGCCGGAAAGGAGCATTCGTGCGTCATCGGCGTGTTCCGCCTCACGATGAAGTCGAATTCCGACAATTTCCGGCAGTCCGCCATCCAGGGCATTATGAAGCGCATCAAGGCGAAGGGTGCCGAGGTGATTATATACGAACCCACCCTCGAAGACGGCACCACCTTCTTCGGGAGCCGCGTCGTGAACGACCTTTCTTCATTCAAGACCCGGAGCAACGCCATCATCGCGAACCGCTTCGACGCCTGCCTGGAGGACGTCGCCGACAAGGTCTATACCAGGGACATCTTCCGGAGGGATTAGCCCCCGGCCTTTGTCATCGCCGGCCCCTTTTTTCGTTATCGCCGGCCTCGACCGGGAATCATTTGGAAATCTCACCTGAACGGACTACCTTTGGGACAGATGAATGAACAGACAGCTATGCGTTCCATAAAGACATACCGTTTGACCTCCGAAAAAGAGCCTTCAGACACTTTCCTACGGATCCTGATGTCTCAAGTCGGAGATGATGCCAGACTCAGCAGCCAAAGAGCCAGGGACGAACTGGCTCGCCGGATGAAGGAAACGATTCGAATTTGTGCGGAAAGGTAGGATTATGCCGGAAAGAAAACCCGTACTGTGTGTCGTGGCCGGACCTAATGGATCCGGCAAGACATCGACAACCGTCAGACTTCTGTCTAATGAGTGGGCTTCTGATTGCATTTACATCAATCCCGACAACATAGCACGAGATGATTATGGTGATTGGAACTCTATGGACGCTGTCCTGAAAGCGGCACGAAAAGCTACTGAGATGAGGTATGACTGCCTTGAAAAGAGGGTTGACTTTGTCTTTGAAACAGTCTTTTCATCAGCGGAAAAACTGGATTTTCTTCAAAAGGCTAAAGAAGCCGGATTCTTCATCAGACTCTT
Organism: Bulleidia sp.; assembly: GCA_963656985.1. Classification (GTDB taxonomy): domain Bacteria; phylum Bacteroidota; class Bacteroidia; order Bacteroidales; family UBA932; genus Cryptobacteroides. Next base: position 6,756 of record CAVKLO010000053.1, read on the forward strand.
TTTCGTATGTACTGACGATCCGGCCACTAATATCCGGCGAATATATCAGCGTTACCTGAACGGAGGCCACGAGGTACCGATGTCAAAAGTGACTGACAGATACTACAAGTCTTTGATTAATATGTCCAAGGCGATAAGATTTGTAGACAGGGCGTACATCTACGACAATTCCGTTGACGATTGCGATCCCCGATTGTTGTTCAGAACCGAGTCCGGCATTATGAAAAAGCGATATGCCGATGTGTTCCCCGAATGGACAAAACCTCTTGTCGAATCTCTCGTCAATCCCGGGCCTGGTGAAGATCCGTCATTGCCTGCCGATCATTGATTTTATCGAAATGACCGCGTTTGCCTCATTCCCGGCTTGACCGGGAATCTCCCGTCATCGCCGGCCCCGATCGGCAATCCCTTCGAGCCACGGGATGCCCGATTGGGGCGGGCATGACGCAGCGCAGGTCGGGCAGAACGCAGCGCAGCTCGCTGCACCGCTCAGGCGGAAGTAGCCTTTTATTCAGGCGGGCGAAAATCCGTCAGCCCTCCTGCGGCGCAGCCGCGCCGAGTAAACTTCCCCGAAATATACTACTGCACATCTCCGCCCCTCGGAACTCCGAGGGCTGGAGAATTATGTGGTTATGCTGCGCGGGGCGCAGCACTCCATCAAGAATACAAAATAATCAGAGATACTATATGTCAATATTCCAAGACAAGGTGCTTCTCATAACCGGGGGCACCGGCAGTTTCGGCAACGCCGTCCTGAGGCGTTTTCTGGACAGCGACATCAAAGAGATCCGCATCTTCTCGCGGGATGAGAAGAAGCAGGACGATATGCGTCACTTCCTTCAGGCCAACCGCGCAGAGGTGGCGCACAAGGTCAAGTTCTACATCGGCAATGTCCGTAACCGCGAATCTGTCGATTACGTTATGGACGGTGTGGACTACGTCTTCTCCGCCGCCGCCCTCAAGCAGGTTCCGAGCTGCGAATTTTATCCGATGGAAGCTGTCCGCACCAATGTGGAAGGCACGAACAATGTGCTGCTGTCTGCCATCGCACACGGAGTCAAGAACGTAGTTGTCCTCTCCACGGACAAGGCCGCATATCCTATCAACGCTATGGGCATCTCCAAGGCGATGATGGAGAAGGTCGCCATCGCCCAGGGGCGAGCGCTCGGCCCGGACGCCAAGACCACCATCTGCTGCACCCGCTACGGCAACGTGATGGCCAGCCGAGGCTCCGTGATTCCGCTCTGGGTGGAGCAGATGATTGAAGGCAAGCCCATCACCATCACGGACCCTCATATGACCCGTTTCATGATGACGCTCGACGACGCTGTGGACCTCGTAGTCTATGCCTTCACACACGGCGAGAACGGTGACCTCTTCGTCCAGAAAGCCCCGGCTGCGACTCTCGACACCCTTGCCGAGGCACTCAAGCAGACATACTCCAAGATTGACCCCAAATACGGGCAGACCGAAGTCAAGGTCATCGGCACCCGTCATGGCGAGAAGCTCTACGAGACCCTCGTCACCCGCGAGGAGATGGCCAAGGCCGTCGACATGGGCGGCTACTACCGCATTCCTTGCGACAACCGCGACCTGAATTACGACAAGTTCTTCACCGACGGAGACCACACTGTCGAGCAGGTGGAAGAGTATCACTCACATAACACCGCGCGTCTGGATGTGGAAGGTATGAAGAAGCTTCTTCTCAAGCTCAATTTCATCCGTGAAGACCTCGGGCTTCAGCCGCGTGCCAAAGCCCGTGATT
>CAVKLO010000054.1:0-8367 GCA_963656985.1 Bulleidia sp.
ATCTGAAGGCTGATGTTCAGGATGGTGGCGCAGCGCTCCATATCCGTTTTCGCCACTTTCCACGGCTCGGTGTCAGAGATGTATTTGTTTCCGGCACGGGCGATGGACATCGCGTCCTTGAGGGCCTCGCGGAAATGGAATTCCTCGAGGTTGCGCTCCAGCGAAGCGCGCAGCTGAGGAATCTGCTCGAGCAGCTCGCGGTCTATGTCCAGAAGCTCGCCGCACTGCGGAACGCGGCCCTCGAAATATTTGTGGGTGAGGACGACGGCGCGGTTCACGAAATTGCCGAAGACCGCCACGAGCTCGGAATTGTTGCGCTGCTGGAAGTCCTTCCAGCTGAAATCGTTGTCCTTAGTCTCGGGAGCGTTTGCGGTCAGCACGTAACGGAGCACGTCCTGCTGTCCCGGGAAATCCTTGAGGTATTCGTGCGCCCATACGGCCCAGCCTCTGGAGGTGGATATCTTGTCCCCTTCGAGGTTCAGGAACTCGTTCGCGGGCACATTGTCCGGCAGGATGTATCCGTCGCCGTAGGCCTTGAGCATAGCGGGGAACACTATGCAGTGGAAGACGATATTGTCCTTGCCGATGAAGTGTATCAGCCTGGTGTCCGGGGACTTCCACCACTTCTCCCAAGAGTCCGGGAGCAGTTCTCTTGTATTCGATATGTAGCCGATAGGGGCGTCGAACCATACGTAGAGGACCTTGCCTTCTGCTCCCTCCACAGGTACAGGTACTCCCCAGTCCAGGTCGCGGGTCACGGCACGCGGCTGCAGGCCGCCGTCCAGCCAGCTCTTCACCTGGCCGTAAACGTTCGGACGCCATTCCCTGTGTCCCTCGAGTATCCATTTGCGGAGCCACTCCTCGTAGTCCTGGAGCGGAAGATACCAGTGCACGGTCTTCTTTTTCACAGGCTCCGCGCCGGAGAGCTTGCTTCGCGGGTTTATCAGTTCCTCGGGACTCAGGGTGCTGCCGCAGTGTTCGCATTGGTCGCCGTAGGCGCCCTCGAATCCGCACTTCGGGCAGGTGCCCTCTATGTAGCGGTCGGCGAGGAAGGTCTTGGCCTCCGGGTCGTAGTACTGCTCGCTCTCGCGGGTGATGAACTTGCCGTCGTCGTAGAGCTTGCGGAAAAACTCGGACGCGTTCTTTTCGTGTACTTCGGAGGTTGTGCGCCCGTAGATGTCGAAGTGTATGCCGAGACCCTCGAAAGAGTCCTTGATTATCGTGTGGTATTTGTCCACGATGTCCTGAGGCGAGCAGCCGAGCTGGCGGGCCTTGATGGTGATGGGCACTCCGTGTTCGTCGGAGCCGCAGACGTACAGGACTTCACGCCCTCTGCTGCGCAGGTATCTGACATAGATGTCCGCCGGGATGTACACGCCGGCGAGATGCCCGATGTGGACCGGACCGTTTGCGTACGGAAGCGCGCAGGTCACAAGTGTTCTTTTAGTTTCCATATATCTTTTTCGTATCGTTTATTGTCTGCCGAGCCGTGATTTGATCTTCTTCTGTGCGTTGAAGATGTTACGGATGTCCCTCAGGATGTTTTCGTCCTCGCCTCCGGCGGCGGCAAGGGCCGCGCGCAGCTCCTTCAGACGGTTCTCCAGACGCTTCTCTCCGTAGAGAAGAATGGCCTTCGGGACATAAGTGACAAGCCAGGAGGAGGTGGTCGTGAGGGAGTTTTCGAAGTTCTTTATCGTAAGGGGGTGACGCTCCATCGAGAACTCAGCGGTCACTTCCGCCACGGTCCCGTCGGGGGAGTTGAGCAGGGCGCGGATGATGTCCTGCTGAAGCAGGCCCTTGTCGTAGAGTTCCATATAGGCATCATATGCCTTGCGGAGGGCGCTGTTCGCGAAGCTGCAGCCGTCCGCTTCCAGAGCGGCGCGTATGAAGTCTGTGACGGTCGGCTTGTCGGATTCGCTGCCTGTGTAGAAGTCAGAGTCGCTCTCGAATTCCAGAAAGTCGCAGCCGTGCCGGAGGATGAAAGTCAGAAGGTCGGATTCCGCCGGAGCCAGGATGCTGTTCTCCACCATAGAGTCCGTCTCTGAAGGGGCGGTCTGCGGGGTTATGGCGGGGGAGGATTGGACGGGTTCGCCGTCCGGCTCGGGAGGAAGTCCCGCATCGATGCGTCTGCGCCGGCGCTCCTCGGTCTTGAGTTCCTCCTGCCTGCGCCTGGCGAGGGTTTCGCTGATGCGCGCACGGACGGTCCGCTCGTCCACATCGAGCAGCTGCGCGGCTTCCTGAATGAAGACGGTATGCTTTACGACATCGCTGATGCAGGCTATGCAGTCCGCGACCTGTGCGATGAGGGCTGCGCGGGCGAGAGGGTCGCGGCGGGGTTCGTCGGCCGTGCGGATCATATATTGGACGAAGTCCATCTCGTTTCCGCTGATGAATTCCTCCACTTCGGCGAGCGTGTGCTTGCGGACGAAGGAATCGGGGTCGTCGCCTTCGGGGAAGAGCAGCAGTCTGACGTTCATCCCCTCCTGGAGTATCATAGGAATGGCGCGCAGAGCGGCGTGTATGCCCGCCTTGTCGCCATCGTACATCACGGTGATGTTATCGGTGAACTTATGTATGCCGCGGATCTGCTCGGAGGTCAGCGAGGTTCCGCAGGAGGCGACGGTGTTCGTCAGACCGATCCGGTGCATCGAGATCACGTCCACGTTGCCCTCGGCGAGCAGACAACGGTCCCTGCGGGCGATTTCGCTCTTAGCGAGCGCGATTCCGTAGAGCGAGCGGCTCTTCGTGTAGATCGGAGTTTCGGGCGAATTCACATATTTCGCTATCGATCCGTCCTGACGCAAAGTCCTGCCGCTGAACGCGATGACGCGTCCGCTGACGCTGTGGATCGGGAACATCGCCCTCTCGCGGAAGCGGTCGGCGAGCGAGCCGTCGTCGTAGCGGATGCTCAGACCCGCTTCGAGCAGATACTCTTCCTTGTAGCCTGCGGCCAATGCGGCGTCGGTGAAGCTTCTTTTGCCGGAGGGGGCCCAGCCGAGCGAGAAGCGTTCGATGGTCTGCTCGTCTATCCCCCGGGAACGCAGGTAGGCGTAGCCGTGCGAGCGGCCTTCGGGGGTCTTCAAGGCTTCGCGGAAGAATCTGCACGCGAAGTCGGTGACTATCATCAGGCTTTCGTTGCGGTGCTTGGCGGCTATCTCCTCCGGCGTTTCCTCCCTTTCCTGGACTTCGATGTGGTATTTTTCCGCGAGGTAGCGGAGAGCCTCGACGTAGGAGAAGTGTTCGTACTCCATCACGAAACGCACTGCGGAGCCTCCCTTGCCGCAGCCGAAGCACTTGTATATGCCCCGGGACGGGTTCACGTGGAATGAAGGGGTCTTCTCGTTATGGAAGGGGCAGCAGGCGACGAAATCGGCCCCGCGACGCCTGAGCGTCACGAAGTCTCCCACCACTTCTTCTATCTTCGCGGTGTCCAGAATGAGGTCGACAGTCTTCTGAGGAATCATAAAAAGCCCTTCCGCCGCGCACGGTGCGCGTCAGAATGCAAAAATACATATTTTCCTTCTGAAAATGTAATTTTCCCGCTGCGGAGGTCTCCGGAGGGCGGCCGCGACAGACCGTTTTTCGCGGCTGACGGCGACCTTCTTCGCTGCGGCGGTCAGGACGCTATCTCGCAGAGGAACTTTATGCGCACGAGTCTGATCTCCATCTCTTCGCAGTCGGAACCCAGAACCTTGAGCGCCTCGTCCACGGAGTCCGAAACGGCCTCGTCCCGGAAGTAGTCGTATATCTCCTCCACTATGTCCTCGTCCAGGTTCTGCTCGATGTAGTAGTCCAGATTAAGCTTGGTGCCGGTGGACACTATGCCCTCTATCTCGTCCATAAGCTCGTACATATCCATTCCCCTGGCTTCGGCGATGTCCTCCAGAGGCATCCGGCGGTCGATGCTCTGTATGATGAAGACCTTGCTTGCGGAACGGTTCGGGGCCGATTTCACCACGAAATCGTCGGGGCGCTCGATCTCGTTCTCGTCCACGTATTTCTTTATGAGGGCTATGAATTCCCTGCCGAATTTGCGGGCCTTCCCCTCGCCCACGCCCTGGCAGTTCTTCAGCTCGTCGAAGGTGACAGGGTAGAGTATCGACATATCCTCGAGGGCCGGGTCTCCGAAGATGATCCACGGCTGGAGCTTAAGCCTGCGGGAGAGGTCTTTCCGGAGGTCTTTGAGCATAGACAGCAGCACAGGGTCACCGCCGCCGCCCTTCATCGCGGAAGCGTTCGCCGCGGCCTCGTCCTCGTCATCATCATCACCCTCGTCCTTCTGTCCGGAGAATTCGCGGTCTTCCGCGAGCATCAGCTCGTAAGGTTTCTCAAGGAACCCGCTGCCGGCGGCGGTGACGCCGATCAGTCCGTAGGTCTCTATCTCCTTGTCGAGCAGATGGAGTATTATGCCCTGATGAATCACCGCGCACCAGAAGCGCACGGGGTGTTCTTTGCCCGCCCCGAAGAACGGCAGGGTGTCGTGCCTGTAGGATTTTATCATCGCGTCGGATTCCCCGGAAAGGATTCCCGCCAGGTGCTCGACCTTGAATTTCTCGGGCAGGCTCAGAATCAGCCTTATCACGAGGCACATCTCATCGCGGCCGTCGAACATCTTCTTCGGATGCAGACAGTTGTCGCAGGAGCCGCAGTTCTCCCGGGTATATTCCTCCCCGAAATAATTCAGCAGCAGACGGCGGCGGCAGCGGTTCGACTCGGCGTAGGCCACCACCTCGCTGAGAAGCTGGCGGCCTATCTCCTGCTCGGCCACGGGCTTGCCCTGCATAAACTTGTCCAGCTTGCGGATGTCCTTGTAGCTGTAGTAGGTGATGCAGTTGCCTTCTTTGCCGTCCCTTCCGGCACGTCCGGTCTCCTGATAGTAGCTCTCGATGCTCTTGGGGATGTCGTAATGGATCACGAAGCGCACGTCCGGCTTGTCGATGCCCATACCGAAAGCGATGGTGGCGACTATCACGTCTATCTCCTCCATCAGGAAAGCGTCCTGGTTTCTGGAACGGGTCTTCGCATCCAGACCGGCGTGGTACGGACTGGCCTTTATGCCGTTTATGACCAGCAGCGCGGCAAGCTCCTCGACCTTCTTGCGGCTGAGGCAGTAGATGATGCCGGACTTGCCCGGATTCTGCTTTATGTATTTTATGATGTCCTTCTCGGGATCGACCTTGTCGCGCACCTCGTAATAAAGGTTCAGACGGTTAAACGAAGACTTGAAGATGCCGGCTTGCGGTATGCCGAGATTCTTCAGTATGTCGCTCTGTACCTTCGGAGTGGCGGTAGCCGTCAGCGCGATGACGGGGGCCCTGCCGATCTCGTCTATGAGGGCGCGTATCCTCCGGTACTCCGGGCGGAAATCGTGCCCCCATTCCGAAATGCAGTGGGCCTCGTCAACGGCGTAGAAAGATATCTTTATCTCCTTGAGCAGGGCGATATTGTCTTCTTTGGTGAGGGATTCCGGCGCTACATAGAGCAGTTTCGTGCGTCCGGAAAGCAGGTCTTCCCGGACTTCGCGTATCTGCTCGCGGTTGAGGGAAGAATTCAGGAAATGAGCTATGCAGTCGTTACCCGAGACGAAGCCCCGTATGGCGTCGACCTGATTCTTCATAAGGGCGATGAGGGGCGATATGACTATCGCAGTACCTTCCATCACGAGCGCCGGAAGCTGGTAGCAAAGTGACTTGCCGCCTCCGGTAGGCATAAGCACGAAGGCGTCGCCTCCTCTTACAAGATGGTCGATAATAGCCTCCTGGTCTCCCTTGAAGCTGTCAAATCCGAAAAATTCCTTCAGTTTGGTATGCAGCACCTGTGAATCCGTCATCATTTAATCAAGTTTGTGGATTGCGAGTCCGGAGCGGAGCTTCGGCTCGAACCAAGTGGTTTTAGGCGGCATTATGCTGCCGCTGTCAGCTATGTTTATAAGCTGCTCCATAGATACCGGGTAAAGTGCGAAAGCGACTATCATCTCGCCGCTGTCCACTCTGCGGGACAGTTCGCCGAGTCCCCGGATTCCGCCCACGAAATCTATTCTCTTATCCGTGCGCAGGTCTTTGATGCCCAGGAGCTTGTCCAGAACGAGCTTCGAGAGGACGGTCACGTCCAGAACTCCGATAGGATCGCTGTCGTCGTATCTTCCCGGACGGGCTTTCAGCGAGTACCACTTGCCCTCGAGATACATCGAGAACTCGTGGAGTTCCGACGGAGAATGGATTTCGGCGCCTCGGCAGGACACTTCGAAATCGTCTCCGAGCTTCTCTACCAGCTGAGCGGGAGTCAGGCCGTTCAGGTCCTTAACCACTCTGTTATAGTCGATGATCTTCAGCTGGCTCTCCGGGAAGCATACCGCCATAAAATAGTTATACTCCTCCGTACCGTCGTGAGCGGGGTTCTGAGCACGCTTTTCCTCACCGACTCTGGCGGCAGCGGCTGTCCTGTGATGACCGTCGGCCACATAGAAAGCCTCAACCCGGGTCGTGAAGATTCCGGTTATGGCGGCGATGTCAGCATCTTCTGCGATTACCCAGAACTCGTGGCCGAAACCGTTCTCATCGGTGAAGTCATACTCGGGCACGCCCTTCACATAACGTGCGACGATGGCGTCGAGAGCGGCGTTGTCCCTGTAGGCGAAGAATACCGGCTCGATGTTCGCGTTCTGGATCCTCACGTGAATCATACGGTCGTCTTCCTTGTCCTTGCGGGTGAGTTCGTGCTTCTTGATGCGGCCCTGCATATAGTCGTCCACATTGGCGCAGAGCACGATACCGTACTGGGTGCGGCCGTCCATAGTCTGGGCATAGACATAATAGCACGGCTTGGAGTCCTGCACGAGCCATCCCCTGTCCTGCCAGTCGCGGAAATTCTTCACCGCACGGTCATAGACCCTCTGATCGTGATCGGGGAGCATCGGTTCGAAGTCGATTTCCGGCTTCGTTATATGAAGCAAGGATTTCTCTCCCGCCATCTTGAGGGCTTCCTCCGAGTTCAGCACGTCGTAAGGAGGTGCGGCCACTTCTGTAACTATGTTCTTCGGCGGACGTACCGCCGCGAAAGGTCTCACTTTTACCATAATACTATTTGTTTACCTGGAAACGTGTGCATCCTTCAGCGAAATAGGCGCAGATTTGACGGGCGGCGGCGATGCCGGCATTCACATTGGCCTCGGCGCTCTGGGCTCCCATCTTCTTAGGGGTGGCGAAAACTCTGAGACCGAATTTCTCTTTGAGGACGGCGAGGTTATCCGGAGCGACGTCTGTGACATATTTGAGGTCCTGGCGCTCCTCGAGAGCTTTCTCGAGGCTCGCCTCGTCGATGACTTCCTTGCGGGCGGTGTTCACGAGGGTCGCGCCCTTCGGCATCTTCGTGATCAGGTCGTAGCCGATGGAGCCGATGGTCTCCGGAGTCGCCGGGATGTGTACTGAAACATAGTCGCAGGAAGCGTAGAGGGCCTCAAGTGACCCGGCAGGCTCGGCTCCGCCCTCGATGATCTTCTCATCGGGAAGGAACGGGTCGATGGCCATAACCTTCATTCCGAGCGCTTCGGCTTTCTTGCCGACGAGACGGCCCACGTTTCCGAAAGCCTGGATACCCAGGGTCTTGCCCTGAATCTCGGTACCCGTGGCCGGAGTGAACTGGTTTCTGGCCATAAAGATCATCAGCGCGATGGCGAGTTCGGCCACGGCGTTCGAATTCTGTCCCGGAGTGTTCATAACCACCACTCCGTGAGCCGTCGCGGCCGCAAGGTCCACATTGTCGTAGCCCGCGCCCGCGCGGACTACGATTCTGAGTTTCTTCGCGGCGTCGAGAACCTCCGCAGTCACCTTGTCGGAGCGGATTATCATAGCCTCCACGTCGGCTACGGCAGCCACCAGGTCTGACTGTCCGGCATATTTTTCGAGCAGCACGAGGGAGTGTCCACCATCCTCGACCACTTTTCTTATTTCAGCCACCGCAGCTGCTGCGAAAGGCTTCTGGGTTGCGAGCAATACTTTCATACCTCTTACTGTTTATGAAGGTTTTCGAATTCCCGCATACAGGCTACGAGGGCGTCCACGTCCTCCTGAGTGCAGGCATTGTAAACGGAAGCACGGAAACCGCCGACTGAGCGGTGTCCCTTGATGCCGATCATACCTTGCTGCTTGGCGAAAGCCATAAACTCGTCCTGAAGCGCCTCGCGGCCCGGAGCCATCACGAAGCAGATGTTCATTATGGAGCGGTCCTCGACGGCGGCCGTACCCGTGAAGAGGGAGTTGCGGTCGATCTCGTCGTAGAGAGTCTTGGCCTTCCGGAGGTTAATCTCGTGCATAGCCTCCACTCCGCCGATGCTCTTGACCCACTTCAGGGTCTCGTTCATCACGAAGA
>CAVKLO010000055.1:0-8282 GCA_963656985.1 Bulleidia sp.
GTATATATTGTGCCCGTCGGCTGCCTGAGACCATAGGGTATACGTTGCTTGTCACGTGATGCTCGGGCGAGGGTACGGAAGTTTTATTCCCTGCTCGGGCGTCTCGGGCCGGCAACGAAAAGCCCCCTACAGGTCCGCCGTGAATATGGCCCCGAAGTAATTCCGGGACGGGAGGGCGCCTTGGAGGCTGCTGAAAGGAGCCCACAGCGAGCCGCCGTTATAGGACCAGGTCACGCCGACGCGGCAGTCGAAAGGCAGCCAGAGAATGTTCCCGAGCCGCACGGCTATTTCCGCTCCGGCACTGTAAAAAGTCCCTCTCGCGGGCACATCCCCCGCATACTTCCCACCGTAGAGCCCGAGGTCTGCGTGCAGCGCGAAGTCCAGACTCTTGACATAGGCGAAAGGCCCGAACCCGGCCCAGTCCAGAGGCATACTCCCCAGAGCGTAATCCAGAGTGAATTTCGTCTGGCTGTCGTAGCGGTTCACCAGATACTGCTGCGCCTGCGAATCCGCAAAGCCCCTCGGAGCGCTCACCAGATAAGCTTCTTTCGCCGCTATCCCGTCCCCCGTCTGCCACTGCGTCAGAGCGGAAATCTTCGCTCCCTGCCGCCTCAGAATCCCCGGCACGTAACCATAAATATAGGTGAATGCCGTCGGAGAGAAAAGATCCGTCATCCCCGGACGGAAGGCAAGACCGCCCTCGATACCTACGCCAAGCCTCGGATAGATGCTCCCCGGCGCGGTAGGCCTCATCGTGTAGCCGCGAAGACTCGCGACCGCACGGCCCACGAACACCTTGGAACCGGCATCCACCCCCTCCAGTTGCGTGAGAAAGCCTTCGACATTATTCCCCCACACCCGGATTCTCCTCAGACGCAGCAGCGACTTGTCGAGAACATCGTTCGTCATACTGACGCTGACCTGAGGAATGACTCCCCGATACCAGCCGCCGCCCGAGAAATCCAGAGGCACATAGACCTTGACCTGTCCGCTCAGCGAAGGAGACGGGAGACTGCGCCAGCTCAGCGAAGTGCCGGCTCCGGCGAAGCGCTTGCGCGTGTAATACCGCGCGGCGCGGTCGTTGAAGTCCACTGAAGCCTCGATGACCGGATAAAGCCCAGAATAAGTCACGTTCGCGTGCAGAGTGTGCCGCAGCTCATTTTCCTCGTCCCATTTCAGACTGTAGCCGGCAAGCCCTTGCACCGTCCCGAGAAGATTCTGGAAGAGCACGCTCGCACCCGGCGAAACCGTTTCGTAAACCTCATCGTAGCTCGCTTCCATCACGCTGTCGTAGCTGAAGCCCAGCGGCAGCCAGGAGTGTATGTGCATAGCGTTGAGGAGCTTGCTGTAGCGCTTTACCTGCCCGAAATCCATTACCGGCGCAGTGCAGCCCGTCCCGTTTCCGGAATCTTCGTCCCGCGAGGCCAGCATCCTTTCCTGCTCCGACAGTTTCTCCGACACGGGGTCGAGCCGCCCCTCTCCCGCCCAGTCCTTCACTTCCACCGCATAGTCCCTCGCCGCCGTATGAATCATCCGTCCCCGAGGCTCCGGCCTGGTGAAAGCCATCCGCTCATCTGACATAAGTACGAAGTCGGCAGCTCCGTCCGGAGTGGAGCTCAGACGCAGAATGCGCGGAGCACCGTCACCGCGCAGACTCAGAGAGTAAAGCTCGTTCACGCCGCTCAGGTCGCTTACGAAAAGCAGCTCCGAGCCGTCCGGAGAGGTCTGCAGCTGTTTTATTTTCACCGGACTTGCGTCCAATATTTCTCTATATCCCTCTTCGACTCCGTATATTCCGAAGCCCTCCGGAGTGATGGCGGAGGCGTAGAGCTTTCCGCCCATCCAGCCGCATTCCACGATCTGCATAGAGTCGGGGGCCGCGTAGCGGCCAATCATTCTCCCGTCCTCCGCGGACAGCAGTACCGCCGCCGAGCCGCCCCGCAGCGGGTACTCCGTGACCGCGAGAGTCCCGCGCCCGTCCGGGGCGGGGTTATAATACCTCCCGCTCCGGGTCAGACTGTGCTTGCCCGAGCCTCCACTCCTGCCGCCATTGGTGCCCTCACCCTTATCCGCCGCCGCAGCATCCGCGATGCCGGCGCGACCTTCCTCAGCTGCGACCGCCTGACCGCCGCCGACCTCCATATATCTTATCCGCGAAGTTTCCTTCATCCCCCAGCGAGCGTCGGGAACCGTCTCGCTCCACCACAGCCGCCCGCTCGAAGCATCATAGCGGAGCGCGCTCGTTGTGGACGCGAATGCGCAGACGGTCTTCTCGCCGCCGTCCGGAGAGATGGCCACCAGTGTCGCAGGGTCGTTCATTCCGCTTTTTATCGCGTAGATGGTATCTCCGGCGAGAGTGCTCCGGCTGTAGCTTACGTAGCGCTTCGGCCGGGAGGTAAGCGTGCTGTCTTCGATGAACGGGGCCCTTTCGGAGCGCTCCTGAGCCCAGATTTGCGCATAGCCCTCCGCCACTTCCGCCCAGGCATCGCGGAATCTCTTTCCGCTCACTTCCTTCACGGTTCTCTGAAGGTTGAAAAGCGGCAGAGCGAATTTCCTGTCCGCCACCCTCGAATAGAACCTGTCCGTGAAATCGGGAGCGTCATAGAAATACCTCATACCCGCGAGGGTCATATACCCCACCTTATAATAGTCGGGAGTGTAGCGGGTCATAGACCCGTACCTCCAGCGGTAGAAATTCCGGAAATCCCCGCTGCCGAAGCAGACCCTCATATACTCCAGAAAATCCGCAGTACGGCCTCGCCCAGCCGATGTCAGCGCAGTCTCCGCGACCACGGCATCGCCCTCCAGGAACACCTGCCCGCCGTACAGCGCGGCCGACGCCCCCGTGCTGAGTTCTCCCGTCAGCCATCCTATCGGGCGGAAGATGCCCGTGCGTCCCAGCTGCATCTGCGCCACGTGACGGCCTTCGTGGATGGCGAGTTCAGTCTCGCTCGGAATCGCCCCCGGAGAGTATGCGTCCGGCACGGTGTAAAGCTCCATCCGCCGGGGCAGCCAGGAGACCATACCGTTATTGTCGGCCTTGAAGGTCTGAAGCACCACCGGCATAGGCCGGCGGTATCTGCAGTTCGGCGTGAAACCGATGCTCCGCCCGATAGGCTCCCTCCACAGTTCGAGCTGCGTGGCGTAAACCCTTGCGAGCGAGTCAAGCCCCTCGGGGAAGATGAGCTTGAAATTATCCGTACGCAGCTGCTGCCAGCGGACTCCGGCGGGATTCTCGCCGGAGGTGTATATCTGGGCATCAAGGCTGAGCGACACTCCCGTAAGGAGAGCCGCAGCCGAAAGCATTATTTTTCCGAGTCTCATAACGCAAATTTAGGAACTCTTCTGCAATATTTTTATCTTCGCACTCTAAACACGACATTTCAGTGATGATGAAAAAATAAGTTGGTAAGTTTTCGTGAGACCAAAAAGACGAGCAAAATCACCAAGTTTTTTTTAGGAATCACTAAAAAGCGCTGATACAGGAAAATGAAGACAGATAGAGCATTGTTACTCGCGGGAGCCCTTCTCCTGCTGCTCTGCGGCTGCGGTCCCCGCACATCTAAGAATTCCGCCTCAGGGCGGGGCGGTTCGAACGCGTCGAGTGAAGCAGCCTCCAGGACCCGGGGAACGCGCACATCGGATGAAGCGGCCCTCCGGACCCGCACTTTCCCGACCCCGCAGCCCCCGTCCGTCTATGACGAAACGCAGGAGCGCCTCACCTGGCTCCAGATGCACTATTGGGACAATTTCCTGTCCACCACAGAGCTGTGGCCGAGCGACTCCACCACGGTGAACGGCGTTCCCGAGGACAAATTCGAAGAGTCCTTCGCCACCTTCGTATATCTCACCGAGATGACGGACATCACGGCGGGCCGGAAAGCTCTGGACAGGCTCTTCACCCTCACCGAGGCCTACCAGAATGCGGACACCGCCTCCACGGTCTTCGTCAGGATGGCCGAGATGACCGGGAAATACTACTACGAACCGAATTCTCCGTATCGGAACGAGGACCTGTATCTTGCCTACATTGAGCGGCTTGCCGCGTCTGACCTGACCCCCGCCCCGCGCAGGAAGGCGCTGGCGTTCGACATCCGACTCTGCTCGCTGAACCCCGTCGGCGGTCCGGCGGCGGATTTCCGCTTCACCGACATCCGCGGACGCACGCGCAGGCTCTACGACATCAAGGCTGACTACACCCTGCTCTTTTTCTCGAACCCGGGCTGCGAGGCCTGCAAGGAGATTATCGAGAATCTGAACGCTTCGGAGAATGTCGCCCGTCTGATAGCTGAAAAGAAACTCGCAGTCGTGAACGTCTATATCGATGAGAATCTGGACGAGTGGAAGTCCTACCAGGACTATTATCCCGACAGCTGGTACAACGGCTACGACCCGGATTCCGTCATACGCACCGACCTGCTCTACAGCGTCCGCGCCATCCCGTCCCTCTATATGCTGGACTCCGGCAAGCGGGTCATAATGAAAGACGCCACGCCGGAAAATGTCTTCGCCTTCATTGACAGTCTGGAATGATCTTCCTGAGCGATGGTTGAAAAAGAAGTTGCTAAGTTTTTGAAGGAATTGTGCGGCCTAAAACCAAAAAGACGAGCAAAAGCACCAAGTTATTTTTCAGAAATCACTATATTTGAAGAATCCGGCTCTGAAATGAGAGGCCGCACAAGAATTAACAGCATCCAAGTCAAGTCTCTATGAAAATAACACAGGAAATCTGGGGCAAGACCCCCGACGGCAAGCAGATAATCAAATACACCGTCACCAACGCCAAGGGCGCGAGCGTCACCCTGAGCTCGCTCGGAGCCTGCATCGTCTCGGTCATCGTGCCGGACAAGGAAGGCGCCCTCGCGGACGTGGTCCTCGGCTACGACGACCCTCTCAGCTATCTGGGCGACGGCCCCTGCTTCGGCAAATGCCCGGGGCGCTACGCGAACCGCATCGCGGCAGGCCGCTTCACCCTCGACGGCAAGGAATACAACCTCCCGATAAACAACGGCCCGAATCACCTTCACGGCGGTCCCGAGGGCTTCCAGAATCGGGTGTGGGAGAGCCGCGTCAGCGGCGACGCCGTGGAGTTCCTCTACTATTCGGAGGAAGGCGAGCAGGGCTATCCCGGCGCACTGAAGGCGGTCGCCCGCTACGAGTGGAGCGAGGAGTGCGAGCTGCGTCTGAGCTTCACGGCAGAGTGCGACGCTCCGACCGTCGTGAACCTGACGAACCACGCCTACTTCAACCTCGACGGCGAGGGCAGCGGCACGGTCCTCGACCATATCCTGCGGCTGAACGCTTCGGAGTACCTGCCGACCGACGACACTCTCATCCCGCTCGGAGACTCGGAACCCGTCGCAGGCACGCCGATGGATTTCATCACTGAGAAGCCGCTCGGGCGCGACATAAAGGCGGACTTCCCGGCGCTGCGCTACGGCAAGGGCTACGACAACTGCTATGTCATCGACGGGGCCGAGTCCGGCCAATTGCAGACCGCGGCCGTGCTCCGCTCGTGCAAGAGCGGACGCGTTCTCGAAGTCACCACCACCCAGCCGGGCGTGCAGATCTACACCGGGAACTGGCTCGAAGGCTGCCCGCGGGGCAAGAACGCTCATACCTATCACGACTATGACGGCGTAGCCGTCGAATGCCAGCACTTCCCGGACTCTCCGAACCGGCCGGACTATCCGTCCGCCGTCCTGCGTCCTGGCGAGGTCTTCGAGGAAGCCATCATCTTCGCGTTCAAAACTTCGGAATAGGACTACTATGCAGCAGTATCTGGATCTTCTCAGGCACATCCGCCGGGACGGGGTCATCAAGACCGACCGCACCGGAGTCGGAACGCAGAGCGTCTTCGGCTGTCAGATGCGTTTCGACCTCTCGAAGGGCTTTCCGCTTCTCACCACTAAGAAAGTCCATCTCAAGTCCATCATCTACGAGCTTCTGTGGTTCATTTCGGGGGACACGAACATCAAGTTCCTCAAGGACCACGGAGTGAGCATCTGGGACGAGTGGGCGGACGGAAACGGAGACCTCGGACCCGTGTACGGTCACCAGTGGCGGAGTTGGCCGGCCCCGGACGGCCGCTGCATAGACCAGCTCGCGCAGGTAATCGACCTGATTCGGAATCACCCCGACTCGCGCCGTATGCTCGTCTGCGCGTGGAATCCGGGCGAGGTGGACAGGATGGCGCTTCCGCCGTGCCACTGCCTCTTCCAGTTTTACGTGGCGGAAGGCAGGCTCTCCTGCCAATTGTACCAGCGCAGCGCGGACACTTTCCTCGGAGTGCCGTTCAATATCGCTTCCTACGCCCTCCTGACGATGATGATCGCGCAGTGCTGCGGCCTGCAGCCGGGCGATTTCGTCCATACGACGGGCGATACGCACATCTATCTGAATCATTTCGAGCAGGTGGACCTGCAGCTCTCGCGCGAGCCGCGCCCTCTGCCGAGGATGCTGCTGAATCCTCAGGTGAAAAGCGTGTTCGACTTCAGATACGAGGACTTTACACTCGAAGGCTATGACCCCTGGCCGGCCATAAAGGCTCCGGTCGCGGTCTGAGCGGCTTGCGAAGTGGCGGAAAGCAGTTCCCGGACGGGGCGGTTTTTTCGGGTATCACATAGATTATGAAAGTTATGGAAAAGTGTCTGATAGTGGCGGTCGGCCTGCACAATGAGATAGGAGTGCGCGGAGGGCTGCCCTGGCATCTGAAGAGGGATCTTCAGTACTTCAAGGAAACCACAAGCGGCTACCCTGTCATTATGGGCCGCACCACATATTTCTCCCTGCCGAAGCATCCGCTTCCGGGAAGGAAGAACATAGTGCTGAACGCCGGCGGAGACCCGATTCCCGAGGCCTGCTGCGTGATGAGTTTCGAGGAGGCTTACGCCGAGGCCGCCGCGACCGGGACCGCCAGATGCTTCATTATGGGCGGGGCTTCGGTGTACAGGGCGGCGCTGAATGATATGGACACGCTCTATGTGACGCAGGTGGAGACCTCCGTCCCCGAAGCTGACGTGTTCTTTCCGAAGATAGACCCGCAGCTCTTCTATACTGAATCCGTGTCGCCTCTTATGCACGATGAGGTGAGCGGCCTGGATTTCAGGTTCACCGTGTACAGGAAGCGGTAGAGTCTTTTCGGGAACCTCTAAAGCAGGCTCATCAGGGCGGAGCGGTAGCTGTCCCCGATGGGGATGGCTTTTCCCGTGGTCATCAGAATCGTTCCGGAGCTGACTTCGGCGACTCTGTCGAGATTTATGACATAGGAGCGGTGGACACGGACGAAACGTGAGGCGGGGAGCTTTTCGAGGAGTCTGGAGAAGCTCATAAGCACGACTTTCGGCATCTGCTCGTCCGCAAGATAGATTTTAAGGTATTCGCTCATACCCTCCACATAGACGATGTCGGAGATTTCGACCCGGATGGTCTTGTAGTCGGCCTTGAAGAATACCGAGCCGCTCGCCGCCGCCCCGCCGCTTTCCGCAGCCTGAAGCAGTTCGTAGCGCGAGCGCAGCTTTTCGGCGGAAGCGATGAATTCGCTCAGGGTGTAGGGTTTCAGAAGATAGTCCACGGCATCCACTTTGAAGCCTTCGACGGCAAATTCGGAATAGGCTGTCGTGAACACCGTCAGCGGAGGACGTTTCAGGCTCCTGACGAAGTCCATACCGGAGAAATCCGGCATATTGATATCCAGGAACATCGCATCCACTTCTTTCTCCTCCAGGACTTTGCGGGCCTCGAGAGCGCTCGGGCACGCGGCCACCGGAGACAGGAAAGGAACCTTGGCGATGTATTTTTCGAGCTGCCCCAGAGCGAGCGGCTCGTCATCCACGGCGATGACTCTTAACATAGCGGAAAGCATTTCTCAGACTGTTATTGATGCCGGCGGCTCGCAAGGCAGTACCATAAGCACTTCGTATTCGTCAGCGGACTTGGCGATGTGCAGCACGAAATCCTCTCCGTAGAGCAGCGAGAGCCTCTTCCGGATATTGTCGAGACCGACTCCCCCGGCAGAGGACTCCTCCTGTCCGGGTACGATGCTGTTCGCGCAGCGGAAAATCAGCCTGCCGCCCTCCAGAGCGATGGACAGCCGGATATGACAGTCCGACTTATAGCTGACACCGTGCTTGAAAGCATTTTCGGCGATAGTGGTCATAAGAAGCGGAGGGATTTTCGCGCCGCCGTCTTCTTCGGGGAAGCGGCAGGAGATTCTCACCCGCTCCGTGAAGCGCAGGCGCATAAGATACAGATAGTGCCGCAGGAAGTCCATCTCCTTCGCC
>CAVKLO010000056.1:0-8282 GCA_963656985.1 Bulleidia sp.
CGGAATTCTCCCGCGCCGAAACTGTCTATGCGGTCTATGTAGCCCTTGAAGCGGTAGTCGCCGAATCTCCAGCTGCAGGGCTTCTCGAGACCGATGATGCTGAAAGCCATAGTGCCGCAATCTTTCATAAGCTCGAGGTCGCGTTCCAGGGTCTTCTTCACGTAACGCACCGTCATATTTTCATAGACCAGGTCCCGCCCGCTCACTTCCAGGCTGTGAAGCTCATTCATTATGAGCGTTTTCACCCTCGAACGGATATACCCTTCCCTTTTCAGCAGGTCTTCGATGTATTCGCGGCTTACCGTCTGCAGCGCCCGCTCCCGGATCCTTTTCATATTCTCGCGGTCGGGAATAAAGCCGGGGTCCATCGCCTCGGGACCCGTATAAATGGCCTGCATAGTCTTGTGATAGACATTTCCGATCATTCCCGCGTCCAGTGATTCGCTGACCTCCACGGCCTCGCTCAGATGCTTGACCGTCTGATAGTAGAATTTCGCCTGACAGTCCAGATAGCAGTTCAGCGAAGAAGCCGAAAGCTGACCGTTTTTAAGGCTCTCCACATCGGCGGCAGTCTTCTCTATAGAATCTTCCCCACCGAGAAAGAGCACTCCGGACCTGGCCGTTCGTCTTTCGATTCCGGCCCCGAAATGCAGTTCCAGCTGCTTTATGTAACGGCTCTCCTCGCCTGTACGTGTGAGAGCTGAGCGGGAATCGCAAAGCATCCACACGCTCGAGGGCCGCTGGATCATCCTGTAGAAATAGTAGGCCCAGACCGCATCCTGATATTCGGAAGAGGGAAGATCGAAACCCCGGCGCAGCTGCGGAGGGATAAAAGAAGAACTTACGGAGCGGCGTGGGAAGAGTCCCTCGTTGCAGGAAAGAATGATGAGGTTCTCGAAATCGAGCGCACGCGTTTCGAGCGGCCCCATAATCTGCAGCCCCTTAAGCGGTTCGCCCCGGAAAGGCACGCTCACCCCGCTGACCATCTGCGAGAGGAGCCGGACGCAGGTCATAGGCAGCACAGGCAGGTCCTCGGCCTGCAGCCGGGCAATGCTGAGGTAGTATTCCTGGGCGAATTCGAGTTCCAGACTCATTTCCTTCCGCTCGCGAAGCCGCGAAGCGAGGGCGAGGACGACTTCTTTCTGATAATCCAGGATTCTGCGGACCGGCTCACGGCCCGCCGTATTGAGGTCAGTGACGACGGGGCGGAAGATGACTGCGGAAAGCTCGTCCAGTGCGAGCTCAGCCTCGGGGATGTAGTATCTGGCCTCCTTCTTCACCTTCAGGGCTGCTTCCAGGGTCTCGGGGGCGAGAAGAGAACAGAAGAGGCTGCCGGAGAATATGCTCCAGACCTGACGATGGTAGAAATACCATAGCCCGTCCCTGCTGCGCAGATGGAGCTGAAGGGACATTATGTCGTTCATAAGGGAGAAGAACGCACTGCCCCCCATCGGGTAGCCCATAGTGACGTTAATGTCCTTTATCTCCGGGGGTATGGTGTTCAGCACGCTCATCAGCAGACCTTCGTCCGGAAGGACTATCGCGGTTTCGGTGCCTATGCGCGAAAGGTCGCCGCCGTAACTTCTGTCCGCTATCTGTCTGAGGATGGAGGGGAGCTGCTTGACCTGACCGACGGAAGAAGGGACGCTGATCAGCTTGAATTTTCCGCTGTCCGCCCCACGCTCCGTCTCCGGCCGCTCCGCCGGGAGGCTCTGTGGGAAGTCTATTATGTTCTGCGACATAAAGCGGGAGGAGGCGTTTCGAGGATCCATTATCCACTTGTCTTCGCAGTCCCAGCAGAAATCGGCTGCGCCGGCGTCCCGGAGCCGCCTGAGCAGAAACTTCTCGCACTCGTTCAGAGCGTTCAGAGCGACGAAGACGAAACGCTCCGAATCCGGATAGACGGTCTTCATCACATCGACGGCCCCTCTTTCCTTTATGGACTGAACGAGAGAGCGGTATGCCATCCCTTCGTAGCAGACCCCTTCGGAGCGCAGAGCGGCGTTCAAGTCGGTGTAAAGGGGAAGCAGAATGTTCCATATGCGGCTGAAGCGCTCTTTCACGTCCAGCTGCCCCGAGGCCTTGCCCTCATCGGCAGCGTCACCCTCCTCCCCGCTTCGGCGGAAATGCCTGATGAAACGGCTCAAGGCCTCGCGCTGGCTCGCACTGAGCCAGGAAAGGTCATCCTGCAGGGAGTTGAAGTCGGAGACGTTCGTGAAAAGGCGCGAGGGGTCTGCGAGATACTTGTCCACATCATCGAAATCGGCGAGCAGGACATCCCCCCAGAATATGAAATCATCCAGCGGCTCGGCGGCGGGATTCAGCTTGCAGTAGCAGCCGTACAGCTTGACTATGAGATGAATCCTCTCCGCCTTGCGCATTCCCGAGGCCTTCTGGAAAAGGTCACCCATCGTGGTCATCGCCGGCGCGAGGATGGCGGGGCCTCCGCGCCGAGCGAGCGCCTCGCAGAGGTATTTGCGGAAGAACACCGTCGAGCGGCGGTTCGGGAACACGAAGCACAGGCGGGAGATGTCCGTCTGCGCGAGATAATGCTCGGCGACCTTTCTGAGAAATTCTGTCATAGCGTCTTATTGAACATTGGCCGCAAGGCCTGGGGATTCATTGGCCGCAAGGCCTCGGGAAAAATGTGCCGGGCCGGGTCCGAATGCCGCGGGAGCTGCTGCGGGACTTGCGAAGCTACTGTTTTTTTCTTATTTCTCCAACAGTGCTCCCGCGTTTTTCCGCTTGTGCTTTTCGAGTTTTTTGTATAAATTTGTGAGTTTTAACATACGAATAAATGCAGAATAGAAAAATAATTGTGGGAATCACGCAGGGAGACGGCAACGGCATCGGTTACGAAGTCATCATCAAAGCCCTGTCCGACCCTCGTATTCTCGAAGCCTTCACCCCGGTGATCTACGGTTCCTCGAAGATTCTGGGATTCTACAGGAAGGGCATCCATAATATCGACCAGTTCGACACTTACGTGATAAACAGCGCGAAAGACGCGCGGCCGAAACGCATAAACGTGGTCAACTGCCTGCCGGACAATGTTTACGTGGAGCCGGGCCAGCCCTCGGCGGACTCCGCAAAGGCCGCCATCACTTCACTCGAACGGGCGGTGGAGGACATCCGGGAGGGAGACATAGACGTGCTCGTGACCGCTCCCATAAACAAGCGCTCGATGGCCGCGCAGGGCTTCTGCCATACCGGACACACCGAGTATCTCGAGGAGCAGTTCGGAGTGAAGGACGGAGTGATGTTTATGGTCAGCGACAGGATCAGAGTGGCCATCGTCACGGGGCATATCCCGCTTAAGGACGTGCCGTCCAGTCTCAGCACCGAGAAGATTCTGAACAAGCTGCGCCTTATGCACGCCTCGCTGAAGAGGGATTTCTGCATCGACAGTCCGAAGATAGCGGTGCTCAGCCTGAACCCTCACAGCGGCGACGGCGGGCTGCTCGGCGATGAGGAGCAGACCATAATCATCCCTGCCGTGAAAGCGGCGCGCGATGAGGGTATAGACGCGTTCGGCCCGTACTCCCCCGACGGTTTCTTCGGTCTGGGGAACTACTCCCGTTTCGACGCGACGCTGGCGATGTACCACGACCAGGGACTCGCCCCTTTCAAGGCCATCGCCTTCGAGGACGGCGTGAACTTCACTGCGGGTCTCCCTATAGTGAGGACTTCTCCCGACCACGGGACCGCTTTCGAGATGGCGGGCAAGGACGAGGCCGATCCGCGCTCGATGAGAGCCGCCATCTTCCGCGCCATCGACATCTTCAATGCCCGGGAGGCCTATGACTCTCTTCAGGAAGGCAAGATGACGGAAAGCCGGAGGGAGCAGCCCGCCCGCCCGGGCAGATCCCGGATCGAGTAGCCCCCGAGTTTCCCGTTTTCCGCCGCCGCTTCCTCTATGAGACGTCTTCTTCGCATACTTCTTTTCCTGCTCATCCTCCAGACAGGGCAGATTTCCGCCGTCCTCGCCACACGGGAGGAGAAAGCCGCATCGGGCATCGCGGAAAGCGTACTGCATACCGACGGATACTCGAGCGCGAGGTATTCCGATTTCGACTCTCCCTGCGGCTGCGGCACGGTGACGGTTCCGTCTCCGGCTTTCTCCTCCGCGGAGAGAGGTGACGGTCAGCATTTCTGGAATTCGAGACGGCCCCGGACGGCCGCCTTCGCATCATACGCATTACTCAGATTCGACAAACTTCTGAACAGACACGGCGCCTCGGACTCCGACCGGCTCGCGACCTGCCATTTTTCGGGAGCCCTCTCTCCGGAGAACCGGCTGTTCTTCCTGTGCATACTCAAGAACTGATTTCTTTTCCCTTCCCGGGCGGAGCCGCCCGCAATATCGACAATCATCTACTTACTCAATATATAATTAAATGGAAAAGAATTTCAGAAGAGTACATACTCTCACCAACATAATAGTCAGCGCCGTCTTCGCAGTCGCGGGCATCGGCCTTTTCTTCATTAACGCGGGACTCGGAATATCACTCATAGTACTGGGCGTCCTCCTTTTCTTCCTCTGGAAGAGCGGTTTCCGCAAGGACGGAATCGACACTGTCCTTACGAAAGTGGCCATAGATGTGCCGCGCAGCTTCAGACAGAACATCCTCGACTTCCTCGAAGGGAGAGCGGACGAGGTGGAGTTCAAGGAGGGCTGCGAAGGAGGTTGCGTCCGCATCGAAGCTTTTTACAACAAACACGAACAGATCGTCTTCGCGCAGCTTATGGATTTCAGCTCCTATACCTATCAGCCGGTGGGCGAAATGACGGAGCTCCGGGGTGCGAAGGCCGCAAAGTTAATAGAAACCTTAGGTAAATAATAATGAGTCTTTTTCTGGTTCTGATCGCCGCGATCATCCTGATCTGCGTATGGCTTAACAACCTTTCGTTCCGTATAGGGATCCCCACCCTCCTCGCATTCATCCTGCTGGGAATAATCTTCGGAAACAACGGCCTCATACCGATACATCTCGAAGACCAGGAGTTCGCGAAGGACACCTGTACGGCGGCTCTCATCTTCATTATGTTCTATGGAGGTTTCGGAACCAAGTGGGATTCCGCCAAGCCGATTGCGGTGGAGGCGGGCCTGCTCGCCAGCATCGGAGTCTTCCTGACAGCCCTGCTCACGGGTGTCTTCTGCCATTTCGTCCTCAGATGGGGCTGGGTGGAAAGTCTCCTGATGGGTTCCGTGATAAGCTCCACGGACGCCGCTTCCGTTTTCTCGATTCTGCGTTCACGCAAGCTCGGTATGAAGAACAACATAGCCCCGCTGCTCGAAATGGAGAGCGGCAGCAACGACCCTTGCTCGTATATGCTGACGGTTGTGATGCTCTCGGTAATGAACGGAAGCGCCTCCGGAGGACATATAGTGTGGATGGTTTTCGCGCAGCTCTTCTTCGCCGCCGTATGCGGCCTGGGTATCGCCAAGATCTCTACCGTTCTGCTCAGGAGGATCAAATTCCAGACTGACGGTTTCGATTCGCTCTTCATACTGGCCATAGCCATCGCCTCCTATGCGATTCCGGATCTCATAGGAGGCAACGGCTATCTCAGCTGCTATATCGTCGGCATCATCCTGGGCAACACCGACTTCAAGAACAAGAAGTCTCTGGTAAGCTTCTTCGACGGTCTGACCGGGCTGATGCAGGTGCTCATCTTCTTCATCCTGGGCCTTCTGGCCCGGCCGGAGATTATGCACAAGGCGCTGCTTCCGGCCATCGCCATATTCTTCGCGCTGCTCATTTTCGCCCGTCCGATTTCCGTGGCTGCGGTTCTCATCCCCTTCAAGAAATACGGGATACGCCAGCAGACCGTGATTTCATACGCGGGTCTGCGAGGAGCCGCGTCCATCGTGTTCGCCATTATGGCCACCACGGGGAACGAATACCTGACCAAGGACATCTTCAACATAGTCTTCGTCATCGTGCTCATCTCCATACTGCTGCAAGGTTCTCTCATCCCAGCGGTCGCCAAGGCCGCAGATGTCATAGACGAGGATGCGAACGTCCTGAAGACGTTCAATGACTACGCCGAGAACAGCGAGATGCAGTTCAGCCGTCTGGACCTGGCGAAGAACGGCCCGTGGAACGGACGTCCCATCAAGGACCTGCACCTGCCGGTGAGCGTGCTCATCGCTCTGGTCATCCGGGACGGGGAGAAAATCGTCCCGAACGGCGACACTGTCCTGCAGGAGGGCGACTGCGTGATTATGCTGTCGCGCACCTATGAGGACAAGGACACCTCGATAGAAGAAGTCACGGTGAAGTCGGGCAGCAAGTGGACCGGAAAGACTCTGAGCGAATACCGGAAGAGCAACGACTACATAGTGCTGATGATCCAGCGCGGCCAGCGCAATATCGTGCCGCACGGCAACTCCGTCCTTCAGGAGGGCGATGTCCTCACCATCTGCAGAATATAGACATTGACCGCGTCAGGCGGTCTGCGGGAGAGTGTAGGGACCGCCCGCACGGCAGCCTCAACTAACTTCGCCCGGAGTTATTCTTGTTTCTCTCGTTCAGAGCCGACTGGAAAGCCCGGGCGTTTTTAAGGTGCTGCTCGTAGGTCACGGCGAAAAGATGGCTGCCGTCGAAGTTGCTGTTCGCGCAGAAGAAGAGATATCCGTGGCTGTCCGGAGAAAGGACAGCCTCAAGGCAGGCTTTCGTGGGCACGCATATAGGTCCCGGAGGAAGACCCTGATGGATGTAGGTGTTATAGGGCGAATCCACGTTCAGATGCTTGCGCAGTATCCTGTTTATGCTGTAGTCATAGCAGAAAGCTATGGTCGGGTCGGCCTGAAGCCGCATCCCTTTGCGCAGACGGTTCAGATACACCCCGGCTATTTTGGGGAACTCGGGTTCATAATTGGACTCCCCCTTCACTATGGAAGCCACTATGGAGACCTGCTCCGGAGTAAGCCCCTGCGCCTGAGCCTGCCTGCGGCGCTCCGCAGTCCAGAAAGCATCGTAGGCCTTCTTCTGACAGTCGAGAATCTCGCTTATGCCAGCCGTCCAGTACATCTGATAGCTGTCCGGGATGATCATACTGAAGACATTCTGAGGCGTGAAACCGTATCTGCTCAGAAGCTGGGGGTCATTCAGGGCCGAGGCTACGGTCGCCGAATCGAGCATAAGCTGAGAGCTTATCTTGCGGGCGATCACGCCCTTCTGCCTCAGCGTGCCCGAAAGCACGAGAGTGCAGGGAGTCTGCCAGCCGTTGTTTAGCATACGTGCGGCATAGGCGCTGGTATGTCCCGGTTCCAGCACATAACGTCCCGGCTTCAGATAGGTCGAAACCTGCTTGCTCTCGAAGGTCCGCCTGAGACTCCGGGGCCGCATCACCCCGCAGGAATCCATAATGTTCTGAAGCACCTGTTCAGCTCCGGTGTCAGGATAGACGTACAGCACGGTGGAACGGCGGAAATTCGAAAGCTTGTTGTCACTCAGATAGTTCCCGAAGAGCAGTCCCGCAGCGAGAACGCACGCGGCTGCGGCGCAGCCGCCGGCCAATACCCATTTCCGGATCCTCCCGGCTTTTCCGTTTTTCTTGCCTTTCATAATCATCTGAGCAAAATAGTGTCCCCCTCCCGCAGAGAGTGTCCCGGCGCGAAGCCGTTCATCTTCTCCACGCTCGCCTGTCTCACCGCAAACCTCTGGCAGATGTCCCGCAGGGACTCCCCGTCGGCAGCTACGATATACTTGTCCAGCCCCTTCTGAGTGCGATTTTTCTTCTTCTGGAGATAAACTATGTCCCCCTCGTGCAGAATCGCGGACTGCGGCGCATCGTTAAAACTGAGTATCTCTTTCGGGAACAGATGGTTAGCCTTGGCTATAGACTCATAGGTCTCACCCCTGCGCGCATAGATGAACATCACTCCGTTCTTCGACATAAGGGTCCGGCTGAGAGAGAAGCTGAATTTCTCGGATGCTTTCACTTCCACGGCCTCCTCCAGTTCCAGAGGTGACGAAGGGATCCCGGCGCTGGCCTCGCTCCTTTGCTTCTTGGCGGCTTTCGCCCTGGCCTTGGCCGCCTTTGCGGCCGCTCTGGCTTCGGCTCTGCTCTGTCCGGCTTTCACATCGGCGGAAGCTGACTGCTGCCCGGGAGCGTCCGCTTCGCTGATGGCGGAAGAATCATCCGCGAAAGATGCGGGAGAGCTGTCGTATCTGTCCAGACCGTAATCTTCTATGAGTTTAATGAGCTTCGATGGATAGGACGGGTCGGTGGCATAGCCGGCCTTCTTCAGCCCGTGCGCCCAAGCCTTGTAG
>CAVKLO010000057.1:0-8259 GCA_963656985.1 Bulleidia sp.
CAGAAGCAGTTCGAGGTCTGGACCCGGCTTGAGGAGACGCTGCTCGTGAAGTTCATCGACGGCAATGTAAAGGCCCAGGACGAGAACGGGGCTTTCATCCATTCCGAGGACTACGAGGGCCTTCCTGTAGGCATCACTCAGCCGGGCTACACCGAGAAGTGGAAAGAGGCGGTCGTAAAAGACCACGGCTCAGTCATCGAGGAAAAGAAATAAACACCATATAAAATGAAAAGAATCATCGCATCAGAGAAGGCCCCTGCAGCTGTGGGGCCATATTCCCAGGCCATAGAAGCCGGCGGCATCCTCTTCATCTCGGGACAGCTTCCGGTCGACGGAGCCACCGGAGCTATGCCGGAGGATATCATCTCCCAGACTCGCCGCAGCCTCGACAACATAGGCCATATCCTCGCCGAGGCCGGCTACGGTTTCGATGACGTGGTTAAGACTACCGTCCTGCTGACTGACATCGCGGATTTCGGAGCTATGAACGCCGTCTATGCAGAATACTTTCAGGGGGACAAGCCCGCCCGTGTCTGCTATCAGGTCGCGGCGCTGCCTAAGGGCGCGAAAGTGGAAATCGATGCCGTCGCCGCCAAGTGACCGCTCGGGAATCACTAAGAAAGCGATTCCTGAAACAACGCAAAAAACGCCTCGGATCCATAACGGCTTCCGAGGCGTTTTTCTATTTCCTGTCGATTCTGGTCCAGAGCCAATAGACGAAGGCCCCCCAGGCGAGAAAGAGCAGTATGGCCAGAGAAAGGGGCAGATGCGAATCGTATGAATCGGTGCGGACTATCTTTTCGAAACCCGGAATGTCGGCATAGTAATAGGCGCCCGCGCCGAAATCCAGCGAGGGGACAAGCCCGAGTCCGTTAGCCATTATATACAGGGCGACAAGAAAAGTGATTACCATCACTATGACGGTAATCACTTTCCAGGTTTTATTCATCCCGGCCATAAGATCTAATTCAGGGACGGTATCGGGAAGATCACGCCGGAGAGCAGGAGCCATACGGCGAAGAAGGTCAGAACGATATTGAAACTCTGGCCTACGATGTAGAGCCATATGAGCTTGCCTCCCTGGGTCTTCTTGATGATGTCCTTGAAATTCGTGTCCAGACCGATGGAGACGAAAGCGAGCACGAACGCCCAGTTCTTATACTGGTCCAGAACCTTGTTTATGGCTCCGACCTGATCGTTTCCGAATATAGGGAGGATGATGAAGGAGGCGATGAGGGACGCCGCGAAAAAGCCAATGATGAATTTCGGGAAACGCACCCAGATCTCGGAAGCCCCGACCTTCGTACCCGGAGTCTTGTCCACGTGAGTCGCGAAGAAGACGGCCACGAAGAAAGCGATGAAGCCGATGAGGATGTTCTGGATGGACTTCACGAGCACTGCCGCTGTCTGCGCCTCGCCGCCGAGGGCAGTACCGGCCACCACTACGGCTCCGGTGGAGTCGATGGTGCCGCCGATGAGCGAACCGCCCATAATCGGGCTCATTCCCACAGCACGGATGATCATAGGCTCGAACACCATCATAAGCACCGTGAAGATGATGGAGATGGAGACCGTCATCGCGATGTCGTCCTTTTTCGCCTTAGAGGCCGCTCCGGTAGCGATGGCCGCCGATGTACCGCAGACGCTGGTGGCGGAGGCCATAGTGATGACCAGAGGCTTGTTGTCGATTTTCAGGACCTTCACGCCGAACCACCACATAAAGAGGATGACGATAGGGGTGACTATCCAGGCTATGCCGAGACCGTAGAGGCCGAACTTGGCGATGGTGGAGAAAAGCACGGAGAAGCCCATTATCACCAGACCGGTCTTTATATAGAACTCCGTCTTTACGGCAGGCTTCAACCACTGCGGAACTCCTACGGTATTGGATACCAGAAGGCCTACTATAAGGGCCCAGAAGGCCCATTCGAGATAGCGGTTCAGAGTGAACTCCGCGCTGATGAGGCGCACGATGACCGCCAGGACGAAGAGCGTCGCGAATGCAGGCAGATACTCCTTCACGCTGCCCCCCTGTATCTTCACGGCTCCGGTAAACAGAGCGGCCAGAACCGCGAAAGTAAGCACGAGCTTACCCGCGAAGTCCCAGGTGAACTGGCTCAGGAGACTTGCGGATTCCACATTCTCCCACAATGTCCAGGTTTTGAATTTAAGCGCCGAGAAATCGAACCATCCGGTCAGGACGGATACTATGGCGATGATGATGACGATAAAGCCGAGCCAGCACGCCATCCAGTCCTCAGACTTGAAATTTTCTTTCATTTCTACAAGGTTTAAATTTCAGCAATACACATCCCTACGCTATAATTTGCGTAGCAGAGGACAAATATACTCATTTTTGCTATTTTTGCGTGATTGGGGCCGATTTTTGATGGTCCCCTTCCGTATGGATATGGATAATCACAAGGATATTCAGCTGAGCTGCGCCCGCTGCGGAGCATCTTCCGCCGCCCGGACGTATGACAGCATAAACGCCTCGGACTCCCCCGAGCTGAAGGCCGCACTGAAGGACGGTTCCCTCTTTCTGCACGAATGCCCGCACTGCGGGGCCGGAAACCTCATCAGGGAAAAGCTCCTCTACCACGACCCCGCCGCCAAGCTTATGCTCTGGCTTACTCTCGGGGATGAAGTCCTGGAAGCCAAGGCACGGGAAATGTATGCGGGCCTAGACGGCCTTTCGGACTACGTTCTGAGATTCGTGGACGAGCCGGGCGAACTCATAGAAAAGGTGAAAATTTTCGACTCCGGTCTGGACGATGCAGTGATGGAGCTGTGCAAGCACCTGACACGTCTGGAGCTTATAGGGGAGGACAAGGCTCTCACGGATAAGCTTGCAGACGCGCCTTTCCGTTTCCTGCGCATAGACGGCGCCGACCACCACATTCTGTTCGCATATCCGCAGGATGGCCGGATGCAGCTTGCCGAGGTAGGCTTCAACGTCTATGAGGACAGTGCCGGCATCCTGCGGCGCAACCCCCGTCTCACCGCGTCCCTGAAAGGATTCTGCAGGGTGAACACGGACTGGATAAACGAAAGGTTCGCATAGGATGAAACGGATATTGGCCATATTTCTGACCGCATTCACGCTTCTGCCCGGAGCGGGAGCCTCGAACGTGCTCAAGGACGGAGAGCATCTGGAATACACCCTCCGGATGAAAGTCGCCTGGTCCTGGATAAACGCCGGCAAGGCGAGTCTCGACACCCGCGCCACGGTCTATGAGGGAAAACAGGCGTTCAGAACCACCCTCACGGCAAACGGCAACCGCGCGGCGGACAAGGTCTTCGTGCTTCGGGACACGCTCGAGACCTATCTGACCGCAGACTGCACGCCACTGTTCTTCCGCAAGAGCTGCATCGAAGGAAATGACATAGTGGACGAGAAGGTCTATTTCTCCTCGGAAGACGGACTCCACAAAGCCAGAATAGTCAAAACCTACACCGACGGCCGCGTACGCGAGGGCGGCGGAGAAAGCACCGAGCCTATCTTCGATATGATTTCACTCGTGCAGTACGTCCGCTCGAAGGACAATTCCTCTCTCTCCCCCGGCTCCCGCATCACTCTGAATATGGCGGGTTCGCGCCGCGTAAACGAGCAGCATCTGCGCTACGGCGGACTGGAAAAAGTGGAGACCGGCAGCGGCAGGATACTCTGCCGCGTGTTCACTCTCGTGAAAAACAAGGTGGATAAAAAGGGGCGCGTATCCGAAGAGACCGTTCTGCGTTTCTACACCACGCCGGACGAGCGGCAGCTGCCTCTGCGCATCGACATAGTCCTTAAATTCGGAGAGGCCCGCGTAATCTTCGACAAATAGGACTGCGCGTCAAAGCTCAATCCGTCCGGTCCCCGAATAGAGTCCTGTCACTTCTGTCTCAGTCCGTCCGGTCTTCCCGCAAGTTCTCTCACTCCGACAGCAGGAAACCCAGAAGCTGCCGCGCCCGCTCGAAGCTGATGCCGCGCCGCAGGGCGTAGGCCGAAAGTTCACCGCTCTCCAGACACTGGAGCGCAGTGTAATGAGCATCCGGATGCGCGAGGACGAGTCCGCAGACGCTCGAGTCGGGCAGCATTGCATACCCCTCGGTGAGCCTGATTTCCAGCTCCGGCGGCAGCAGCGCGAGCACATCAGCCTTCAGACTGTGATCAGGACAGCAGTTGTACCCTATGCCCGGCATTATGACTTTCAGGCCTTCGGCCAATCCTTCCCTTACCCTGTTCCCCATCCACGCTGATGCTGCCTCTGCCAGAGATACTCTCACTGCGTGATGCAGCAGGTCCTTCTCTTCCCCGCCGAAAACGGACGCGGCGAAAAGTCCGCAAGGCGAAAGCTTACCAGAAGACTTGCCGGGCAGAAAATCGCACAGGCACTCCCCCGAAGCGTGACGCAGCATAGGAAGACGCAGAACGCCGTCCGAAGAGAATATGGTATCATCCTCGGTAAAGCAGTCGAAGAAGCGCACGGCCACTCTGATGTCGTATTCCACGCTTTCCAGCAGGCGGCGGGCTTCTGTTCGCGTCTGCTCTTTCAGCCCTGCGTCCGCCCGGGCCGTGCCGCAGACAGCGTCGAACATTCTCCAGTCGATAGACTCCGAAGCGTCTCTTACGCTGAGCCTTCTGAATGGAATATCCGCCGGTCTCCACACAGCAGTCTTCTTCACTCCGCAGCAGGGACACTCCCCCGCAGACGCTATGGTCTGACTCCTCAGAACGGTTCTTCCCTTCGCGGCAATTTCCGCCGGAGCAGCGGCTGCCATATGCGCAAGCTGCGCGAGGCGGTCATACTCAGCATCTTCGGCTGCGGCGAAAGCTTCCGGGTCGCTCACGCAGCGGACAGCCTTGACGGCTGTCCCGGAGGCATCCGGAGCGTAATGTACATTCTTATATAAAGGCCTGAGCTTGAGGGCGGTATGCTTCGCCGACGCTGCGGCTCCTCCCACGAAAAGAGGGGTGGTGAATCCGCCGGAGGTCATCTTGCGGCAGAGTTCCTCCATCCTGAAAAGCGACGGGGTGATGAGCCCGCTCACGCCTATGATGTCCGCACCGATTCTTACCGCCTCGTCCAGAATGTCCTCTTCCGGCACCATCACTCCCAGGTCGTGGACTTCGAAGCCGTTGCACTGCAACACTATCGCCGTGATGTTCTTTCCGATATCGTGCACATCGCCCTTCACCGTAGCTATGACCGCCTTCTTCCTGACGGCCGCAGAGCCCTCGGCATCGGAACCTCCAGCATCGATATAGGGCTGGAGTATGGCTACCGCATCCTTCATCACCTTGGCGGACTTGATTACCTGCGGCAGAAACATCTTCCCGTCCCCGAAAAGCTTTCCGACCTTTTCCATTCCGGCCATCAGCGGGCCTTCTATGACCGCTGAAGGGCTGCCCAGACGGGAGAGAGCGAGCTTGAGGTCTTCTTCCAGTGTGTCGGATGCCCCCTTGACCAGAGCCTCGGAAAGACGCAGCAGCGGGTCTGTGATGGACGGGGCAGCGGGGGAGGAGGTGGGATTGGACGGCTTGCCGTCCGCGCTTGTGAGCATTTCCTGAGCTTTCGCGACGAGACGGGAGGTGGCGAGAGCATCGCGCGCGAAGATTACGTCCTCCACGCTGCGCAGCAGCTCGGGTTCTATCGTGTCGTAAATCTGGAGCATTCCGGGATTCACGATGGCCATATCGAGGCCGGCCGCTATCGCGTGGTACAGGAACGCGGAGTGCATCGCCTCGCGGACGGCGTTGTTCCCGCGGAAGGCGAAGGAGAGGTTCGAGATGCCGCCGGAAGTCAGCGCGCCGGGCAGATTCTGCTTTATCCAGCGTACCGCTTCGATGAAGTCGATCGCGTACCTCTCGTGCTCACGCATTCCGGTTCCGATGGTCAGGACGTTCACGTCGAAAATGATGTCCTGCGGCTGTATTCTTATGCCTGTCAGTAAGTTGTATGCTCTTTCCGCTATCTGTATCTTGCGCTGGAAGTCCGTCGCCTGTCCCTTTTCGTCGAAGGCCATCACGACCATCGCGGCTCCCATATCGCGGATTTCCGCCGCACGGCGCAGGAACTCCTCCTCGCCGTCTTTCAGCGAGATGCTGTTCACTATCGCCTTCCCCTGGACGTTCTGAAGACCCGCGAGCAGTGTCTCCCAATGCGAGGAGTCGATCATCACCGCCGCACGCGATACTGCGGGGTCGTTCGAGGCGCAACGCAGGAAATTCTGCATTTCCGCCGTGCTCTCGAGCATCGCGTCGTCCATATTCACGTCGATTATCGACGCTCCGCCCTCGATCTGCCCGGCCGCGACTTTCAGACCGCTGTCGTAATCGCCCGCCGCGATGAGCTTGGCGAATTTGCGCGAGCCGGCGACGTTCGTGCGCTCGCCGATGTTCGTGAAATTGCGGCTGCGGTCTATCGTGACCGTCTCCAGTCCGCTGACGCTGAGATGCCTGTCCGCACTCGGCACCTTCCTCGCGCTGACATTTCTGATGGCTTCGGCCAATTCCTGTATGTGTTCGGGGCCCGTACCGCAGCAGCCTCCGGCGATGTTCAGCAGGCCTTCGCGGGCCATAAGCGAAAGGTCTTGCGCAAAGGCTTGCGGGGTCATCGTATATGCGCCGCTTTCATCGGGGATGCCGGCGTTCGGATGACAGCTCACGCGGCAGGGGGCGAAGCGGGAGATTTCTTCCACCAGAGGGAGCATTTCGGCGGGGCCGAGCGCGCAGTTTATGCCGAAGGAGAAGGGATTCGCGTGCGAGACGGCGGTGTAGAACGCTTCGAGCGTCTGCCCGGTGAGGGTGCGGCCGCTGCGGTCGCTGACAGTAGCCGAAATCATCAGCGGAAAGCCTCTGGAGACATCCTCGAGAGCTCTTATGGCCGCTTTCGCGTTCAATGCGTCGAAGCAGGTTTCGACAAGTATGAGATCTACTCCCCCGTCTATGAGGGCGCGAATCTGCGCAGCGAAAGCTTCGCGCATCTGATCGAAACCGTATTGGCGGAACGCCGGACGGTTCAGGTCGGACGCGAGCGTGAGAGATTTGCCGCTGGGTCCGACGCTTCCGGCTACGAGCACTCGCCTGCCCGCGCTGTCCGCGACTCCTCTTGCTATTCCGGCAGCGGCCAATGCCATCTCGGGGGCTCTGTCGGCGAGTCCGTATTCAGCCTGGGAAATGGCATTCGCGTTGAAGGTGTTGGTTTCTATGATGTCGGCTCCGGCGTCTATATAGGCGCGGTGGATGGCTTCCACGATGTCCGGCCGTGTGAGGTTCAGGCATTCGTTGTCGCCTTGCAGCTCCGCTGCGGCATCTGCGAACACGCTGCCCCTATAGTCCTGCTCCAGAAGACCATAGCGCTGAATCATAGTGCCGGTTCCTCCATCCAGGACCAGTATCCGGTCGAGACCGTCTTTTTCGAAATCTATCATCTGTCAAAAACACTCCTTGAGAATGTCCAGAACATTGTCCGGACGACCCATAGTATAGAAATGTATCGCCTTCACCCCGTGGGCGAGCAGGTCGCGGCACTGCTGCAGGCACCACTGCCGGCCTATCTCGTAGCAGGCGCGGCTGTCGGAGGCGTGAGACTGTATTTCCGTGGCGAGCGGTTCCGGGATGTCGATGGAGAAGGATTCCGGCAGCAGGGAGACCTGTCTGGCGGTGGAGAGGGGCTTGAGTCCCGGTATGATAGGTATGGTGATGCCTGAGAGGCGGCAGAGGTCGGTGAAACGGTAGAAGGCTTCGTTGTCGAAGAACATCTGCGTGACGATATAGTCGGCTCCCGCATCCACCTTCTCTTTCAGACGGGCTATGTCCTGCTCGAGATTCGGGGCTTCGAAATGCTTCTCGGGGTATCCTCCCACGCCTATGCAGAAAGGCTTGCCGCCGCCGCTTTCGAATTCTCTCACCGCCTTTACGAGTTCGTTCGCGTGGGTGTAACCGCCGGGGACGGGAGAGAAACGTTTCTCGCCCAGCAGACTGTCTCCCCGGAGCGCAAGGATATTGTCCACGCCCAGAAATCTGAAGTCCTGAAGCAGGGACTCTATCTGCTGCGCCGTAGCTCCGGCGCAGATTACGTGCGGGACCACTTCTATGTCGAATTCGCTCTGTATGGCCGCGCATACCGCCGTCTCGCTTATGCGGCGGCGTACCTGACGGCGGTCGAAACCCCCGTCGGGACGGGCTACATACTCGATTTCGTCCCTATGGCTGGTGATGTTCACGAAAGGAGGGCGAAACTCCATAAACGGCCGGATGCTGTCCAGGAG
>CAVKLO010000058.1:0-8252 GCA_963656985.1 Bulleidia sp.
GGATGGCCCTTTCCCTATGCCCGACTGGGTGATAGTGGGCGAGCCGACCGGGATGCGGGCCGCCACAAGCGAGAGGGGACTGCTGGTATTGGACGCGGAAGCTCACGGAGTGAGCGCACACGCGGCCACCGGAGAAGGAGTGAACGCATTGTACGCCGCGATGGACGACATAGCGAAACTCCGCGCACACCGCTTCACGCGCATCTCGCCGCTGATGGGGGAGGTGCGGCTCAGCGTCACGCAGATCGCCGCCGGCAGTGCGCACAATGTCATCCCCGACCTCTGCTCCTTCGTGGTGGACATACGCCCGACCGAGCAGTACAGCTGCGAAGAGATATTGGACGAGCTGCAGGAGCTGTGCGTCAGCGAGCTGCACGCACGGAACCTGCATAACCGCTCCTCCGCGACACGGCCCGGCTCGCCCCTTCTGGCCGCCGCGCTCGCCACGGGACGGGAGACTTTCTCCTCTCCCACCACTTCCGACTGGATGCGGATCGGCTGCGACGCGATAAAGATGGGTCCGGGGGACTCGAAGCGTTCGCACCGGGCGGACGAATTTCTGGAGGTGCGGGAGCTGGCGGAGGCTGTCGAGGTGTATATTAAATATATAGAGGCTTTCTGCGGGATAGTGGGGGTTGCGGACGACGGGGCCGGCGCGGAAATTAAAGACACCACCGCCGGCGCGAACACGAAGCACACCGCCGGCGCGAACACGAAAGACTCCGCCGCCTGCGCGGAAAAGAAGCACACCGCCGGCGCTGGCTCGAAGCACACCGCCGGCGGAAAAAAGGACTTAACAGTTTAAACGAACTTATATGGCAACACTGTGGAATAAAGGAACTGAGGCGGAGGCGGCTGTGGACCGCTTTACCGTGGGTGACGACCGCCTGCTCGACTTGAAACTCGCCGCGAGCGACATCGAAGGCTCCCGTGCGCACATCGAAATGCTCTGTGGCATCGGACTGCTCACTAAAGACGAGTACGATGCCCTCGACGCAGCACTCGCGGGCATAGCCGAGACGGTGAAAGAAGGCAACTTCCGCCTGGAGGACGACGTGGAGGACATCCACTCCCAGATTGAGCTGATGCTCACGCGGCAGCTCGGGGATATGGGGAAGAAAATCCACTCGGGCCGCTCGCGTAACGACCAGGTGCTCACGGACTTGAAGCTCTTCCTTCGCGCCGAGCTGCTGCAGGTCCGCGAAGAGATGCTCCGGCTCTTCTCCACGCTCCAGACCCTCAGCGAAAAGCACCGCGAGGTGCTGCTGCCCGGCTACACGCACGCGCAGATCGCTATGCCCTCGTCCTTCGGACTGTGGTTCGGAGCCTACGCAGAGGCGCTCGTGGACGATATGCAGATGCTGCACGCCGCCTACCGTGTCGTGAACCGCAACCCCCTCGGCTCCGGCGCGGGTTACGGAGGTTCGTTTCCCCTCGACCGTGAGCGCACCACCCGCTCCCTCGGCTTCGACTCGCCGGTCGTGAACAGCGTCGCGGCGCAGATGGGGCGCGGAAAGACCGAACTTGCCGTCGCGGGAGCGATAGGCTGCATAGCTCTGACGCTGAACAAGTTCGCCTCCGACTGCTGTATGTATATGTGCCCGAATCTCGGCTTCATCCATTTCCCGGACAGCCTCACCACCGGCTCCAGCATAATGCCGCATAAAAAGAACCCGGACGTATGGGAGGTGATGCGCGGCAGATGTAATCAGATAATGTCCTGCGCGGGCGAAACGGCGATGCTCTGCGGCAATATGCCTCACGGATATCATCGTGACTTCCAGCTGCTTAAGGAAGTCCTCTTCCCGAACCTCGAACGCCTGCACGACTGCCTGCGGATGGCCGACTTTATGCTCGCGCACATAGAGGTGAACACGAAGATTCTGGATGATCCGCTCTACGCCACGATGTTCACGGTCGAGGACGTGAACCGCCGAACGCTTTCCGGCACCCCGTTTCGCGAGGCGTACAGGCAGGTCGGCACCGAGGTGAACGAGGGACGCTGGCATTTCGACGCCTCCGGCCTGCAAGCCTCGGACCTGCACCACACCCACCTCGGCAGCATCGGAAATCTCGGCACCGCCCGCATCGCCAGCCTGATGGAGGAGGCCGCAAAATGGTAGAAATGAATGAACCCCGCCGCGCCCGCCTCGTTCTCAGCGACGGCACGGTGATGCACGGCCTGAGCTTCGGCAGCACCCGCCCCCGCAGCGGCGAAGTAGTATTCTCCACCGCGATGGTAGGCTACCCCGAGAGCCTGACCGACCCTTCCTACGAGGGCCAGATACTCTGCGTAAGCTACCCTCTGATAGGCAATTACGGAGTCCCCGAAGATACCCGTGATCCCGACGGACTCTGCAGCAGCTTCGAGTCCGAGCACATACACGTAAGAGGACTTGTAATCTCCAGATACAGCGAAACTTACAGCCATTGGGACGCAGTGCGCAGCCTGAGCGACTGGCTCGACGAAGAGGGAGTCCCGGGCATCTGGGGGATAGATACCCGCGAACTGACTAAAATCATCCGCGAAAAGGGCGTGATGTCCGGAAAGATTATCCCGGAGGGCTGCGACGAAAACGAGCCGGACTTCTATACTTCCGATAACGAGAATCTGGTGGCGAAAGCAAGCTGCAAGGCCCCCATCCATTACGGTCACTCCGGAAAGAAGGTGGTACTCGTGGACTGCGGAGTGAAGCACCGCATCCTGCGCTGCCTGCTCGCCAGAGGCGTACAGGTCACCAGAGTGCCTTGGAACTACGATTTCAGCACCCTCGATTACGACGGGCTTATGATCTCGAACGGCCCCGGTAACCCCGCTCTGTGCGGCGAAGCCGTGGAGCACATACGCGCAGCGTATGAGGGCGACAAGCCGATTTTCGGCATCTGTATGGGAAATCAGCTGATGGCATTGGCCGCCGGAGCGGCCACCTATAAACTGAAGTACGGGCACCGCAGCCACAACCAGCC
This sequence comes from Bulleidia sp., assembly GCA_963656985.1. GTDB lineage: Bacteria > Bacteroidota > Bacteroidia > Bacteroidales > UBA932 > Cryptobacteroides. The sequence goes on from CAVKLO010000058.1 coordinate 2,968, forward strand.
TGTCCGTCTGCTCGGGACTGACCGCTGCTTCATAAGCTCTCAGAATCACGGCTTTGCGGTCGATGTCAGCAGTCTGGGCGAGGATTGGGAACCGCTCTTCGTGAACCTTAACGACGGCACGAACGAGGGCATCAGGCATCGCAGCAAGCCTTTCTTCTCGGCGCAGTTCCACCCGGAGGCGTCGAGCGGTCCCGTGGACACTGAGTTTCTATTCGATGAATTCATTTCCAAGTTATGATAAAGAAAGTACTTGTGCTCGGTTCGGGCGCACTTAAAATAGGTGAGGCGGGAGAGTTCGACTACAGCGGCTCCCAGGCCCTCAAGGCTCTCCGCGAGGAGGGTGTGGAAACCGTCCTTCTGAATCCGAACATCGCGACGGTCCAGACTTCCGAGGGCGTGGCAGACCGGGTCTATTTCCTGCCCGTGACCCCGTATTTCGTCGAGAAGGTCATAGCCAAGGAACGTCCGCAGGGGGTTCTGCTCTCCTTCGGCGGGCAGACCGCGCTGAACTGCGGCGTGGAACTCTACCGCAACGGCATTCTGGAAAAGTATGACGTCCAGGTACTTGGCACGCCCGTGCAGACCATTATGGACACCGAGGACCGCGAGCTTTTCGTCAAGCGCCTCGACGAGATCGAAGTGAAGACCATACGCTCGCACGCCGTGGAGTCCATAGAGGAGGCGCGGCGGGCGGCGGCCGAGATAGGCTACCCCGTCATTCTCCGCGCCGCGTACGCGCTCGGAGGACTGGGAAGCGGCTTCTGCGACGACGAAAAGGAATTGGACGCCGTAGCGTCCAAGGCATTGGCGTTCTCGCCGCAGCTGCTCATCGAGAAGTCTCTGCGCGGCTGGAAGGAAATCGAGTACGAAGTGGTGCGCGACCGCTGCGATAACTGCATCACCGTCTGCAATATGGAGAATTTCGACCCGCTCGGCATCCACACGGGCGAGAGCATCGTCGTCGCGCCGTCGCAGACTCTCTCGAACGAGGAGTACCACTTTCTGCGCAGGATGGCGATAAAGATCGTGCGGCACCTCGGCATAGTGGGCGAGTGCAATGTCCAATACGCTTTTTCCCCCGACGGTGAGGATTATCGCGTGATCGAGGTGAACGCGCGTCTCTCGCGCTCCTCGGCTCTCGCGTCGAAGGCCACCGGCTATCCTCTCGCGTTCATCGCGGCCAAGCTCGGCCTCGGCTACGGTCTGCACGAGCTGAAAAACAGCGTCACGAAGACCACTCCGGCGTTCTTCGAACCGGCATTGGACTACGTCGTGTGCAAGATTCCGCGCTGGGACCTGGCGAAGTTCAAGGGCGTTTCGCGCGAGATCGGGTCGAGTATGAAGAGCGTCGGCGAGGTGATGGCCATCGGGCGCAACTTCGAGGAGGCGCTGCAGAAGGGGCTGCGGATGATCGGACAGGGCGCGAACGGCTTCGTCTGCAACAAGCCGTACAAGGTCGAGGACCTGGATTGGGCGTTGACCCACCCGACTGACACGCGCATCTTCGCCATCGCCGCCGCCTTCGAGAGCGGCTACAGCGTCGAGCGCATCCACTCGCTCACGCACATCGACAAGTGGTTCCTCGACCGTCTCCAGCACATCGAGAACGTCTATCGCACGCTCGAAACCTACTGTCCCGCAAGCCTTTGCACTTCGCCGGACTGCGTCCAATCCTGCACTTCTCCTGCGGCTGATGCTGCGGACTGCGTCCAATCCGGGGCTGATTCACCTCTGGCCGCGCTCCGCTCTCTCCCTTGCGAACTGCTGCGCGAGGCTAAATGCCTGGGCTTCTCGGACATACAGATTGCCCGAGTATTCGGGCTCAGCGAATCGGAAGTGCGCACGCATCGCCTTTCGCTCGGGCTCAGACCTTTCGTCAAGCAGATCGATACCCTCGCGGCAGAATTCCCTTCCGACACTAACTACCTCTATCTTAGCTACAACGGCTGCGCCGACGATGTATCCTTCACGGAGCCTTCCGCCGAGCCTCCCGTAATCGTCCTCGGCTCCGGGGCTTACCGCATTGGCAGCAGCGTCGAATTCGACTGGTGCGGCGTGAACACCCTTCTGGCCCTGCGAAAGGCGGGCCGCAAAGCCATAATGATAAACTATAATCCCGAGACCGTCTCGACCGACTACGACAGCTGCGACCGGCTCTATTTCGACGAGCTCAGCTATGAGACCGTGATGGACATCTGCGGTATGGAACGGCCTCTGGGCGTGGTGGTCAGCGTGGGCGGACAGATTCCGAACAATCTCGCCCTCCCTCTTTCCCTCTCCGGCGTGAGGATTCTGGGCACGGGGGCCGAGGACATCGACCGGGCCGAAGACCGGAACAAATTCTCTTCCGTCGTGGACGCTCTCGGGATAGACCAGCCTAAATGGCGCGAACTCACAACCCTTTCTGACATAGACAGTTTCGTGGACGAAGTGGGCTTTCCCGTGCTGGTCCGCCCCTCTTATGTGCTGTCCGGTGCCGCGATGAACGTGTGCTACAGCCACGAGGACCTGCATCATTTCCTGGAACTCGCCGTGGAAGTCTCCGAAGAGCATCCGGTAGTGATTTCCGCCTTTATGAAAAGATGCAAGGAGCTCGAATTCGACGCCGTCGCTGACGGAGGACGGGTAGTGGCTGCGGCTCTTTCGGAGCATATCGAATACGCCGGAGTGCATTCTGGTGATGCCACAGTGCAGTTCCCGGCCCGCAAGGTCCTCCAGGCCACAAGGGAAAAGATCATAGCCGCAGCCGGAGCCATAGCTGCGGAGCTGCATATCACGGGTCCTTTCAATATCCAGTTTCTGGCCACGAAGGATTATGTGAAGGTCATCGAGTGTAATCTGCGGGCTTCCAGAAGCTTCCCGTTCGTGTCCAAAGTTATGGGGGTGAATCTCATAGAACTCGCTACGCGCTGTATGCTCGGGGAGCATCCGGAGCCTGTGGGGATGAGGGAGCCATCCTATACGGGCGTGAAATGTTCGCAGTTCTCCTTCGCGCGCCTCAGCCAGGCGGATCCGGTGCTGGGCGTGGATATGTCTTCCACGGGAGAGGTGGGCTGCATAGGGGAGGACCTCGATGACGCCCTTCTGAAGGCGATGCTTTCCGTGGGCCACAGGATTCCGCAGAAGGCGGTGCTGATTTCTTCCGGAGATGCGGGCCAGAAATCGGATATGCTGCCGGCCTGCAGGATTCTTTCGGAGATGGGCCTCAAGATATACGCCACCGGCGGCACCTGCACCTTCCTCACTGAACACGGTGTCCGCTGCCTCCGCGCCCTCTGGCCGAGCGAAACGGACTACGGTTCGGGTGTGGGTTCGGTATCTAACCCAGCCTCAGCATTGACCCCAGTCACGGCCTCAAACCCAACCTCCGCCGCTGCCTCAAACCCTGTCTCAGCACCAACCTCAGCCCCGGGTTCCGCCGCTGTCTCCACCGCAGTATCGGTGCCGCCGGCCGCACTGGACCTCATCAAGAACCACGCCGTCGATCTCGTTATCACGATTCCCAAGAACTTCAGCCGAGGCGAACTCACTAACGGCTATTACATCCGCCGCGCCGCAGTCGATTTCAACATCCCGCTGATAACGAACTCCCGTCTCGCCACAGCCTACATCATCGCCCTCCACCGTCGCCCTCTGGACTCCATCACTATCTGACCGCCCACGCATCCCTGTCATCCTCGGCTCTGCTGTCCCGTCATTGCCGGCCCCGACCGGAAATCCCCTCGAGTCAGGAGATGCCCGAGCAGGTCGGGTATGACTGAGTGCCACTCGGGCGTGACTGGATGCCACTCGGGCGTGAAGTAGCCTCCACGATGTCCCTATGCTTATTTATGCCCCCGTCACCAAAAGAAATAGGCGCGCCTCACGGCGAGGCTCCAGGGGGTTCCGGGGGAAACGTCCCCCGGTAAAAGAAGCTGTTTTGAAATACTTCCTCTTTTTTCTTACGCGGTCTTTCCGGCCATTTTCATCTTGGTCATCGGTCACGCAGCAGCGGCGGCGCTCCCTCTTCCCAAGCCGAAACTGTCTCGAAAAATCCGCATAATAAAATGCGGGAACCATCTCAAAACAGCTTCTAAAAGAAATAGGCGCGCCTCACGGCGAGCCTATTTCCCTTAACACTAAATAACTTTTACTATACATGAAACGTCACAAGATTTTACCTTGTGATTTCTTTCTGTTCATTTTACTGAGCCTTCCCGTCGGCGGCTGCGCTTTTAGACTTGCGGACGAGGAAGACTACGAGAGCCAGAACCACCGCAAGCAGAATTATGGCTACCACAGGCCTGTAGGCGATCCAAGCGATGAGGATTACCAAAAGAGACCAGATGAAGCCCACTATATTGCATACAAGGTTCACGCCCAGACTGCCGATGGCGGCCAGCGGAGGGAGAACCTTAAGCAGAGTCACGAGGATGTCGAAAATGCCCTTGAAGCCGCTGATGACAAGCAGGATGCCGAAAAACCTGATCACCCAGAGCCAGATATTGTTCGCCTGATGTTCGGACTGGAACATCTCGTCCATAGACCGTACGCCGGTGACTATGGTGGAGAAGGACTTGCCGTTAGGGGCGGTGTACTTCGTGAAAGTGTCCCCGGCCACCTGCGCGATAATCGAAACGTCGCCGCAGTCCGCCTTGGTATAGGTGATGCGCACGTCCCCGATTTCGGGAGCTCCGCTGCTGCGTCCGAGATAGATGACATTGCCGCTTACGTGCACGTATGAAGTTTCGAGCGAATCTTTCTTGAATTTGGAAATCTCGTCATTAAGCGCCGAAAGCACCGCCTCGTCCGGAGAAATCTCCACAGGAGTGCCGCAGCTGAGCTGCGAAACCATATCGGCTGGCAGCCTGTAGGCTCCGAAGGTCACATTCCCGGCCTGCCAGGTCTGCCCGGAAGGCGTGATGAAGACGGAATTCGACCCCTGATACTCGGGATCCTTGAAATCGGCGGAGTTCACAGGCTTGCCTGTCCACTCCTTATTATATGTATAGGTGGTGACCTTTTCCTGCGAGCCGCCCACCTTGTCTTTCGTCTGAGTGGAGCTGTGCTCCGTCCACTGGTAGAACTCCACGCTCCTTTCGAGTCTGAGAGCCGCCGCGCTTACGCCGAAAGAGGCGTCCGTGAGCGTTTCGGAGGTCTGCGCCGCCGCACTGGCGTGGATGAGCTTTCCGTCATACGCGGCGTCGACGCTGCTGACATCCGCCACGTGCACCGCCGCCGATTCGGCGGACTTGAGCATACGGGAAGTCTTCACCGCGCGGCCTTCGTTCCACCAGAGGGCGCAG
>CAVKLO010000059.1:0-8237 GCA_963656985.1 Bulleidia sp.
TCGGTCTGGACCTTAAGGGAGGTATGAACGTCATGCTGCAGGTGCAGCTTCAGGACCTCGTCAAGGCTCTCGCGGGAGAGAACCAGACCCCGGAATTCCTCACGGCCCTGAATCTTGCCAAGGAGCGTAGCGTCAACTCCCAGTCCGACTATATCACCCTCTTCGGAGAGGCCTGGAAGGAAGTCGGCGGCGGACAGAGACTTGCACAGATTTTCGGCACCTACGAGATGAGGGACCAGATCAAGCCTGAATCCACGGACGAGGCTGTTCTTTCCGTCATCAAGGCTGAGGCCGAGAGCGCCGTGGCCAACTCCTTCAACGTTCTCCGTAACCGTATCGACCGTTTCGGCGTGACTCAGCCGTCCATCCAGAAGCTCGGAAACACAGGACGAATCCTCGTCGAGCTTCCTGGCGTAAAGGAGCCTGAGCGTGTCCGCAAGCTGCTCCAGGGCACTGCGTCCCTCGAGTTCTGGACCACATACGACAATTCCGAAATATATCCTTTCCTCGCGGAGGCCAATTCCCTGCTCGCGGAAATTCTCGCGGACGAGGAAGTTCCCGCAGCTGAGCAGGCCGTTTCCGAGACCAAGACGGACGTCGTTGCCGAAGAGCTTGCCGCACAGAATGAGGACACCGGCGCAGCTTCGTCGAAGCAGAACCCTCTCTTCTCCCTCCTCCAGCCTTCACAGGCCAGGGGCAACGCCTGCATCGGCTATGCAGCAGCTGCGGACACCGCGGCCATCAACAAGCTCCTCGCTATGCCTCAGGTAAAGGATGTCCTTCCTGCGGAGTTCAAGGCGATGTGGTCGGTCAAGCCGTCCCAGTATTTCAGCACGGACAACATCTTCGAGCTCGTGGCCATCAAGGCGTCCTCGCGTGACGGCAAGGCCCCTCTCGACGGAGGCGTAGTGACGGACGCACGCGTCCAATACGAAAATGCGCGCGGCGGCGAGCCGAGCGTTTCTATGACGATGAACGCCGAGGGTGCGAACACCTGGGCGCGTCTGACGAAGGAGAACATCGGCAAGCAGATAGCCATTGTTCTCGACGGTACGGTATATTCCTATCCTACCGTACAGGGTGAAATCACCGGCGGCAGCTCTTCCATCACCGGCCACTTCGATGTGGAGGAGGCGACTGACCTTACGAACGTCCTCAAATCCGGTAAGCTCCCGGCACCTGCCACCATCGTCCAGGAGCAGGTAGTGGGACCTTCCCTCGGAGCCGAGTCCATCCGCAAGGGTATCGTTTCATTCGTGATAGCGTTCCTGCTCGTTCTCGTGTATATGGTATTCTTCTATCAGGGCGCCGGTCTCGTGGCGGACTTCGCGCTTCTGACGAACGTGCTTCTGCTTCTCGGAACCCTCGCTTCATTCGGTGCCGTACTGACGCTTCCGGGTATCGCCGGTCTCGTCTTGACTTTGGGAATGGCCGTGGATGCGAACGTCATCATATATGAGCGTATCAAGGAGGAACTCAAGGCCGGAAAGGGTATGGCCAAGGCCATCCACGACGGTTTCTCGAACGCCTATTCGGCCATCATCGACGGTCAGGTGACCACATTGCTCACCGGTCTGGTGCTGTTCTTCTTCGGTTCGGGTCCTGTAAAGGGCTTCGCCACCACTCTCGTGATAGGTATCATCACTTCGATGCTCACCGCCATCTTCATAACGAGACTCATATTCGACACTCGCGTGAACAAGGGCAGGAACATCACTTTCGAGAACAACCTCACCAAGAACTTCCTTAAGAACACCCACGTCAACTTCCTCAGCGGACGCAAGTACTCTTACACGATTTCGGGTATCATCATTCTCATCTGCATCGGCTCGATGTGCTTCAAGGGCTTCACCTACGGTGTGGACTTCACCGGAGGCCGCACATACGTAGTGCGTTTCGACCAGCCTGTGACCGCTGAGAATATCCGCGAGGCCTGCATAGAAGAGTTCGACGGCGCAGTCGAGGTCAAGCAGTTCGGCGGCGAGTCCCAGATGAAGATCACTACGGCCTACAAGGTCGAGGACGAGTCCACGGCAGTCGATACTGAAATCGAAGGCAAGCTCTTCCACGCCCTCAAGCCGTTCTTCTTCGAGAACCTCAGCCTCAGCGAGTTCACCTCCACTCTCGAGAACCCTAACGGTATAATCAGTTCCGACAAGGTGGGCGCGTCCATCGCCAGCGATATGAAGCGCTCGGCCATCTTCTCGGTATTCCTCTCCCTGCTCGTGATATTCGCCTACATCGCGTTCCGTTTCCGCGGCTGGACCTGGGGTCTGGGCGGTGTGGTTTCACTGGCGCATACCACCATCATCGTCATCGGCTTCTTCTCCCTCTTCTCGGGAATCCTGCCGTTCAACCTTGACGTAGACCAGACGTTCATCGCGGCCGTGCTGACCATCATCGGTTACGCCATAAACGATAACGTGGTGATCTTCGACCGTATCCGTGAGAACCTCGGGCTGCATCCTAACGATGATTTCAGAGAGACCGTGAACAAGTCCCTGAACGCGACCCTCACCCGTACGGTGAACACCTCGGTATCTACGCTCCTCCCTATGCTCGCCATAGCGTTCTTCGGCGGCGAATCCATCAGAGGTCTGTCAGTCGCACTGGTAATCGGTATCGTCATCGGAACTTACGCTTCTATGATGATCGGTACTCCGATTATGTACGATGCCACTATGAGCAAGAAGAAGAAACTTGCTGCGAAGAAGTAAAGAATTTCTCGTAATATTTTTAGCGGCCGCCCTTTCACGGGGCGGCCGTTTTTTTTAACTTTGTCTTCCCGTAAGAAACAAAGCCTATGTCCTTCGTCCACCTTCACGTCCATACCCAGTACTCCATCCTCGACGGATTCTCCTCCTGCAAGAAACTCTTCGACAGGGCCGAGGAGCTTCAGATGCCGGCGCTCGCCATAACCGACCACGGCAATATGTACGGCGTGAAAGAGTTCCTGAAGGTGGCCTCCAAGCATCCCGGCATAAAGCCCATCATAGGATGCGAGGTCTATGTGACCCGCCATTATGACCATAGGCTGAAAGACAACGCCCACCGCAAATACTACCATCTCATACTGCTCGCGAAGAATTATGAGGGTTACAAGAACCTTATCAAGATAGTCTCGCTCGGACATATCGAAGGTAAATATTACGACAAGCCCCGCGTGACGCACGAGATCATAGAGCAGTATCACGAGAATCTGATCTGCTGCTCCGCCTGTCTGGCGGGAGAAGTACCCAAGGATATTATCGAAAGCACCGAGGAGGAGGCTCTCAAGGCCATAGAATGGCACAAGCGCGTCTTCGGGGATGACTACTATCTGGAAGTTCAGCACCACGCCACGGAGGTTCCCGACGCCACGGAGAAAATGCTGGAAGTGGGAGCTCATCAGCTGCTAGTGAACGAAGCCATCTTCCGCCTCGCGGAGCAGACAGGCACGAAGGTAGTCGCGACAAACGACGTGCATTTCGTCTGCAAGGAGGATGCTCCGGCGCACGACAGGCTCATCTGCCTTACGACAAACGCCCCCGTGGACGACCCTAAGAGGCTCCGTTATACTCAGCAGGAATATCTCAAGAGCGAGGAGGAGATGGCAGCCCTGTTCCCGGAGCACCCCGAGGTCATCTCGAATACTCTGGAGGTCGCCGGGAAAATAGAGAACTACAGCATCGACCACAGCCCCATCCTTCCCAAATACGACATCGACCCGGCCTTTCTCGCCGACATCGACGCCAATCTGGAAAAGTATAAGGACATCATCGACTGCGGCCGCACGGACAAGGACGGGAACGACCGGGGCCGCGAGTTCTGCATTTCAGTGGCCTATCTCTGCGAACTGACCTATAAGGGAGCGCACTGGCGCTATGGAGAGACCCTGACGGAAGAACAGGAGGAAAGGATAGATTTCGAGCTCAAGACCATCTGCAAGATGGGCTTCCCGGACTATTTCCTCATAGTCCAGGACTATATCGCCGCTTCGCGCGCCGCCGGTTCTATGGTGGGGCCGGGGCGAGGCTCAGCCGCCGGTTCCGTAGTGGCCTACTGTCTGAAAATCACCAATCTGGACCCTATAAAATATCAGCTCCTCTTCGAGCGTTTCCTGAATCCCGACCGCATCAGTATGCCAGATATTGACGTGGACTTCGAGGACCTGGTGAAGGCCCACGCCTATGTGGACGATAAATATCATCCCGACCATACCGCACGTGTCATCACCTTCGGCACTATGGCCTCGAAGAGCGCCATAAAGGATGTGGCGAGAATCAGCCACCTGAGCATCGATGACTCAAACCGTCTGGTGAAGATGATTCCGGACCGCCTGACGGAAAAGAAACCTGCCGAATACAAGTATAACCCCGAACTGGATGAATTGAAACAGGGATTCAAAATCGTGGAAAGGGTGGAGGAAAAGGAAGACCCCGAGCATCCGGACGAAAAAATCTCCACCAAGGTTCTGTATCAGGTGGGTCTGGAGGAAAAAGACGTGAAGAATCCGATGCTCAGGGACTACTACCGTCTGGTTCCGGAGTTTCAGGAGGAGCTCAGAAGCGGCACGCCCCTGACCAGGGAAGTTCTGGAATACGCCGCCCAGCTTGAGGGAAGCATACGTCAGGTGGGTATGCACGCCTGCGCCACCATCATCGGCCGAGGCAAGCTTACGGACTTTCTGCCCATCTGCCTTTCGAAAGACAAGGATACCGGACGCGAAGTCTGGACTTCACAGTATGACGGACATTACATCGAGGATGTCGGTATGCTGAAGATGGACTTCCTCGGACTGAATACACTGACCATCATCCACGAGTGCCTGCGCACCATAAAGGCGCGGAGCGGGGAGGACATCGACATAGAGGCCATACCGATCGACGATGCGCCGACCTACAGGCTCTATGGACGCGGTGACACGACCGGAGTGTTCCAGTTCGAATCTCCCGGTATGCGCAAATGGCTCCAGAACCTTCATCCCGACCGCTTCGAGGACCTCATAGCTATGAATGCCCTCTACCGCCCGGGTCCGATGGACTACATACCCGATTTCGTAAACAGGAAGCAGGGAAAGGAAGCGATAGAATACGACCTTCCGGAGATGGAGGAATACCTGAAGGAGACCTACGGCGTGACGGTGTATCAGGAGCAGGTGATGCTTCTGAGCCGCAAGCTCGCCGGATTCACCAAGGGCGAGGCCGACAAGCTGCGCAAGGCGATGGGCAAGAAGCAGATAGACATTCTGAACTCGCTGAAAGACAAGTTTATGAAAGGCGGCGCGGCCAATGGTCACCCCGTCAAGACTCTGGACAAGATCTGGAAAGACTGGGAGAAATTCGCCGCTTACGCGTTCAATAAGTCCCACGCCACCTGCTATGCCTGGGTGAGCTACCAGACGGGATGGCTGAAGTGCCACCATACGGCCGAGTTTATGGCGGCGAACCTTTCCTGCAATCTCTCGAAGATGGAGGAAATCCAGAAGATTATGGCCGACTGCAAGGACCACGGCATCAAGGTTCTGAGTCCGGATGTGAATGAGAGTCTGAAGACTTTTACCGTGAACTCCGAGGGCTGCATCCGTTTCGGTCTGGGCGGCGTGAAGAATTTCAGCACCTCTCTGGCAGAGGCCATAATCGAAGAGCGTGAGGCCCGCGGCCTCTATAAGGATCTGATGGATTTCGTGGAGCGTCTCGCTCCGAATCTGAGCCTGCGGGCTCTGGATCTGCTGGTGCATTGCGGAGCTCTGGACTCTTTCGGCTTCCGGAGGGGACAGTATTTCACTCCCGGAGGCAACGGGACTCCGTTCCTGGAGGAACTTGCCCGTTATGCGAATCTCTACAGCAACGATACCGTGGATTCCGCCGCGTCACTTTTCGGGGACAGCGAGGAAGCAAAGCCTGTGCGCCCGGAAGTGCCCGGGCTGAAAGAGGAAGAGGATGTTTTCGCCCTGCTTCAGAAGGAGAAGGAACTGCTGGGAATGTACGTTTCCGCGAACCCGCTCGACCGCTACGGTTTCGAAATCAAGTACTTTACGAACTGTCCGCTCTCGCAGCTCAAATCCCGTATCGACGAATGCGACGTCCGTCGCAGCCCTTCCTCGGCCGCCGTAGCCGGAATGGTGGTGGATGTCAGACCCATCAATTCGAAGAGTCCCGCGATGAGCATCACCCTGGAGGACCTGAGCGGCAGTTACGAATTCGCGTTCTTCGGCAAGGACTACGAGTCCTGGCAGCCATATCTGGCTCTGCACAAGGAGCTGTACATAGAAGGAGACATCAAGGAGCGCTACTGGAGCCGTCAGGAAGAAGGGGGCAAGGAAGCCAAGAAAGCGCCGTACACATTCAAGGTCAAGAAGATTAATCTTCTGGGCAATGTCCGCTCAGACCTTCTCAAGTCATTCCAGATAATTCTCGACACTTCCCGTCTGAGCCCTGGGTTCCGCCGCGATTTCCTGAAGATTCTCAAGTCCCGCAAGGGGACCTGTCCGGTCGATATTCTGCTATGCGATGCCGCGAAGGGCTATAAGGTCGAGCTGGTTTCGCAGAAGTACCGCATCGATGTCTCAGACGAGCTTCTGAGGGAACTCCGGGAACTCGACCTCGCGTTCACAGTGAACGGCAAGCCGGCGTAGCGTCACTGAAATTGTCGAAATGAGCGCAAGGCGTTTCGGCAAGTTGTGCAGGCCACCGTACCCCACGCAGCGTCAGAAGATGAGATGCGCCTGGACCGGGAAGTGGTCTGAGATGAAAGCCCGGTCCATATAGGGCTTGGTGACCGTCTCGAATTCGGTGCAGGACGAGAATCCGGAATACCACACGTAGTCGATAGTCGAGGAGGCCTTACCCCAGCCGTTGTAGGAGAAATGATTGTCTGTCTTCACTGCATCGGTGCGGGCGTTTTTCATCGCGTTTTTCACCGGAGCCATCGAAGGGTCGGTGATTTCCATATTGAAGTCTCCCGTCAGCACCATAGGCAGACCGTCCCGGTTCATCTGCGCGATGCGTTCGCAGATGAGCTGCAGGCCTTTCTCGCGGGCTACGGTGCCCACGTGGTCCAGATGAGTGTTCACCATATAGAATTTCTTTCCGCTCTTTTTGTCCTTTATCAGGGCCCAGGTGGCAGTCCTGACGCAGGCTGCGTCCCAGCCCATTGATGGCTTGTCCGGTGTCTCAGAGAGCCAGAAAGTGCCCCATTTCAGGACGGAAATGGTCTTCTTGTTGTAGAGCATCTCCATATGCTCGCCTTTCTTCTTCCCGTCTTCGCGTCCCACGCCGATTACCTTATAATCCGGCGTCAGGGCATTTTTAAGGTACATCACCTGATCGTGGAGAGCTTCCTGGAGACCCACGATGTCGGGTTTCCGGTCCAGAACCATAAGTGCGGACGTCGGATAACGGTACTCCCAGGAGTTCGTGCCGTCATTGGCGTCGGAGACGCGGATGTTGAAGGACATTACGGTTATTCCCGCAGGAGTTTTCCGGGCAGAGAGGCTGAGCGGAGCCGTAATGAGCAGCACCGCAGCGATGAGGAGAGTCGAACGTAGTTTCATATCGGTGTCAGTTTCTTGGAAAAGCAAAAGTAGTAAAATTATCATACAAATTGCCTAACTTCGCGGAATATGGAAAAGACAAGTTTTGCTGAAATCGGGAAAATGGAAGCCATCTCCCGTCTTTATGAGAACACCCCGTTCAAAGCATTCGGAAAGGCGTCCATCGAGGCTCCCTCGAGGGAGTTTATCCGTGAAAGCTCCCGCGTGCTGCTGGAAGGTACGGATTTCGATCTGGTTTATTTTCCACTAAAGCATCTGGGATACAAGGCCGTGGTCTCAGTCACCGGTGATCTGTACGCCTCGATGGCGCGTCCGCGCACGCTTTCGGTCGTGCTGGGAGTCTCTTCGAAGCTTGATTTTCCTCAGGTCGCCGAAATCTGGGAAGGCATCGTCGCCTGTGCCCGGGAACAGAAATACACGGATGTCTGTCTGGACCTGATTCCTTCGCGGAACGGTCTGGTGATCAGCCTGTCCGCCCTCGGGGAGACCTCTCTTCTTACGGAGAAACGTGCTTCTGCTGCAAAGAGCAGGGACCTCATCTGCGTGAGCGGAAGTCTGGGTGCCGCATATCTCGGTCAGCAGCTGCTCGAAAGGGAGAGGCGCAAGTTCGACAAGGGGGAAAAGGAGGACAGCGAGAAGGTTCTCGGGCCGTATAAGATGCTTGTGGCGGCGTATCTGAAACCGGAACTGAGCGCACATATCG
>CAVKLO010000060.1:0-7898 GCA_963656985.1 Bulleidia sp.
AGAAGCTTCAGTACTACTGCGCACAGCCGCTCGACTCCACGGTGTTCGTGATCCTGCTTCACCGCGCCTCGGTGGACAAGCGCAAGGCGTTCTACAAGAGCGTGCAGAAGACGGGCATAGTGCTCGAGTCGCCGCAGCTGCGCGACTATGAGATAAGCGAATGGACCATAAGGCATTTCGCGGAGAGGGGAGTGAAGATAGACCCCCGCGCCGCCGCCCTTATGGGAGAATCCGTCGGCACAGACCTCTGCGCCATCGCCGTGGAAGCGGACAAGATGCTGAAGAATCTTCCCGAGGGAGCTTCCGAGGTGTCGGTGGAGGATGTCGAGCGCAATGTCGGCGTGAGCCGCCAGTTCAGCATATTCGAGCTGACGAAAGCCCTTTCATTGCACGACGCCGCAGGTGCCGTGCGCATAGCGACCTATGTCGGCTCGGGCGCGAAGTTCGCGATGCCTCAGGCGACGGCCGCGCTTTTCACGCACTTCTACCGCATCCTGCGCTACGGTGCACTGCTCGCGCAGCATCGCAATCCTTCGCCGGAGGACAAGTCCAGGGCGCTCGCGGGCGTGAATCCTTATTTCTACAGGGAGTACGACACTGCGGTGCGGAACTACCCGCTTCCGCGCTGTATGCGGGTCATCTCGCTGCTGCGCGAGTACGATTACCGGGGCAAGGGCGGCGACGGCGGAGATGTGGACGGCGGACAGATGCTGCTGGAGCTGGTAGTTAAGATATTGAACGTATAGAGAAACAATATAACTTGACAGATTATGGCATTGATCGAATGTAAGGAAGTCTGTAAGAACTTCGGCGAGAAAGTGGCTCTCGACCACGTCTCGCTAGACATCCCGCAGGGAAAGATTTTCGGTCTCCTCGGCCCGAACGGAGCCGGAAAGACCACTCTTATCCGCATCATAAACCGCATCACCATCCCCGGCAGCGGCGAAATCATCTTCGACGGCCGTCCCATTACCCAGCGCGATGTGGAGAAAATCGGCTATATGCCGGAGGAGCGCGGACTGTACCGCAAGATGGCGGTCGGCGACCAGGTGATGTATCTCGCGCAGCTCAAGGGTATGAGCTCCCGGGACGCGCGCCGCGAACTCAAGCTCTGGTTCGAGCGCTTCGGCATCCAGGACTGGTGGAAGAAGAAGGTGGAGGAACTCTCCAAGGGTATGGCACAGAAGCTCCAGTTCATCACCACGGTGGTGCACAAGCCTTCCCTGCTGATTCTGGACGAGCCTTTCTCGGGCTTCGACCCGGTGAATGCGGAAGTCATCAGAAAGGAAATACTTCGCCTGCGCGAAGAGGGGGCGACCATCGTGCTTTCCACTCATAATATGGAGTCGGTGGAGGAGCTTTGCGATGAGATAGCCCTCATAAACCGCTCGCGTCTCGTAATCACGGGAGGCGTGGAGCAGATCCGCCGCGACTACGGGAACAACAACGTCGAGCTGGTCTATACCGACGCACACGGGCGGCACACCGAGGTGCTCCCGAGGAGCATCGACGGAGCGTCCACTCTCAAGTCCTTCATCGACAGGGGAGTGGAGATAAATTCCTACCGGGAGCTTATGCCCCGGATGAACGACATTTTCATAAAACTCGTAACAGAAGGCAGATAGGAGGACCGCAATATGAATCTGAACATCATAAACATCATCATAAAACGCGAGTACCTTAACCGCGTGAAGAAGAAGTCGTTTCTTCTCATAACCTTCCTCGGCCCGATTTTCTTCGCGGCGATGTGCATCCTCCCCACCCTCATTATGGTGTTCACCAAGGAGGAGCAGAAGAAAGTCGCCGTCCGCGACGAGTCCGGAATCGTTCTGCCTTTCCTCGAGGACAGGGAGAACATCTTCTTCACGGACTGCAGCGGAATGCCGCTGGATTCCCTGAAGAACGGGATGAAGGAGCTTGGCTATGACGTGGTGCTGGGCATTTCCCCCCTCGACACAGTGAACCGGACGGTACTCGCCGAGAGTTTCTCGGCCAAGCCTCTCGGAATGGAGATGAGCGGGTACATAAACGACCGCATAAACGAGGCGGTGGAGAATTACCGCATCGCCTCCTACGGCATAGAGAATCTCGCCGAGATTATGGCGGGAGTGAAGTCGGACGTGCGCCTGCAGTCCTTCACCATCGATGAGCGCGGCAAGGAGCAGATTTCCGCGTCCGAAGTCTATATGATGGTATCGATGGTTCTGGGCATCATCATCTATATGTTCATCGCCCTCTTCGGGGCTATGGTGATGAGCAGCGTCATCGAGGAGAAGTCCTCCCGCGTGGTGGAGGTCCTCGTCTCCTCCGTAAAGGCCACTGAGCTTATGTTCGGAAAGATTATCGGCATAGCGCTCGTGGCCCTCACGCAGTTCCTGCTCTGGGTGGTTCTGACCGCCGCCATAGTCGGCATAGTCGGAGGCGCGATGGGTACTGAGTTCCTGAGCGCGGCCGGGGACAGCACGGAAATGATGAATATGATGTCCGACCCGGCCACAGCCGGAGCAGTCGAGGCTATGCAGAGCAGCGGCGCGTCCACCGTCCTCTCGACCCTCGCGGGCCTGAACTACGGACAGATACTCATATCCTTCCTCCTCTTCTTCATCTTCGGCTACCTGCTCTACGCCTCGATCTTCGCGGCCATAGGCTCCGCCGTTGAAAGCGAGGGCGATACGCAGCAGCTCCAGCTCCCCGCCACGATTCCTCTGCTCATCGCCTTCTTCATCTCCCTCTACGCTTTCCGCGCACCCGACAGCGGCGTGGTGTTCTGGGGTTCGATGATACCGCTGACCTCACCTATAGTGATGCTCGCGCGCATCCCGTTCGGCGTGCCGCTGTGGGAGCTTGCGCTCAGCCTCCTGCTGCTCATCCTCACCTTCGTCGCCTGCGCCTGGGCGTCCGCTAAAATCTACAAGGTGGGAATCCTGATGTACGGCAAGAAATCGACATTCAAAGATCTCTGGAAGTGGCTCAAACAGAATTAGATATGAAAAGAACAATACTCCTTCTCTCCCTTGCGTGCATTCTCGGCGCAAGCCTCTCCGCACAGGAGATAAAGTGGAAGAAAGTGCCCGTGCGCGGCGAACTTACCGGGGTCGCCGCTCCCACGGCGACCAATGTCAGCGAAGCCCTCGGGACTCTGAAGGGCAGGACCTACATCGCGCCTTCCCTCAGACGTTTCCGCGGCTGCTCCACCACCGCCGCAGCCGCCCGCCTTATGCTGGAGGCCCAGCCGCCGATGGCGAAGGTGAAGGAAGTGATAGGCTGTTGTCCGGGCGGAATGGTCGAAAAGAAGCCGGAAAGCGCCCTTTCGAATTTCCTTGTGGACGCACTTATGGCCAAGACCGCCGAGCTTACCGGCCGCAAGGTGGACATAGGGCTGATGAATTTCGGAGGCATACGCGTGGATATGCCGGAGGGGGACGTCACCGTGGACGACATAATGTCTATGGTCCCGTTCCGCAACCATCTCTGCTACGTGGCCCTGAAAGGTTCTGACGTGAAGTACCTCTTCGAGAATCTGGCCCGGGGACCTATGCAGGTCGTGGGAGGCGTGCAGCTTACCGTGCGGAAGCATCAGCTGGTCGATCTGAAGGTAGGCGGAGAGCCGGTGGACGACGAGCGGATCTATGGCCTTGCGACCATAGATTTTCTTCTGGACGGGGGAGACCGCATCTACGCGGCGCGAAATGCCGTCGAGCTGGTCCAGACGGATATGCTCATCTACGATATGGTTCTGGAACATATCCGCAATCTGACCGCCGAGGGCAAGGACATAGAATATCATACTGACGGGAGAGTAATAAAATTATGAAACGTTTTTTTATAATCGCGCTCTGCGCGTTTGCGCTCTGCTGCTTCAGCGCCTCGGCGCAGAAACTGGTCATAGTACACGCGAACGATACCCACAGTCATCTCGATCCGCTCCGCGACGGACGCGGTGGAGTGGTGGAACGTGCCGCCATTCTGGACAGTCTGCGCGGCGAATACGGACGCCGCAGGGTTCTGCTGCTTCACGCGGGGGATTTCAACCAGGGTACTTCCTATTTCACCATTCTGAACGGGGACCTGGAGGTCTCTCTGGTGAACGCCCTCGGCTATGACTGCATCACTCTCGGAAATCACGAGTTCGATAACGGCATCGAGGACCTCGCCCGCCGTCTGCGCTCGGTAAAGTGCCCTGTAGTGTGCTGCAATTATGATTTCTCTCCTTTCGAGCTGGGCAGATACGTGAGTCCCTATACCATAGTGCGCAGGGGAGGAATGAAGATCGGCATCGTGGGAGCCCTCTGCGACATCTCGTCCGTAGTGGCCCGCAGCATCGCCGACCGCATCCCTTCGCTGGACACCGTGACGGAGGTCAACAGATGGGCCTCATACCTGAAGGACGAGAAACGCTGCGATATGGTGATTCTGCTTTCGCATCTGGGCTTCGACGGTCCGGGGAGCGATGTGGAGATCTGCGGAAAGCTGCACGGGGTGGACCTCATCGTGGGCGGCCATTCGCACACCGACCTGGACGATATCGTCTGGAAGACTGATGCGGACGGCAGGAACGTAGGCATCATAACCGACGGCGAGTGGGGACTGAATCTGGGGATGATAGAGATCTATTGATGGAAGAAGGGGGCGGCCGATTCGGCCGCCCCCTTCTTCGTCAGAGGATATTCATAGACTGCTCGCGTATCTTTTCGAGCTCGTCTTTCATACGGACTACGCATTTCTGGATGGATGCGTGGTTCGCTTTGCTTCCGGTCGTGTTTATCTCGCGGCCCATCTCCTGGATGATGAATCCGAGTTTCTTCCCCGGGTACTCCTCTCCGTCGATGGTGTCCATAAAGTACCTGCAGTGCTGGCGCAGACGGACTTTCTCCTCGTTTATGTCCAGCTTCTCCACATAATAGACCAGCTCCTGCTCGAAGCGCTCCCTGTCCGGGCGCGCGCCGAGTTCGGCGACGGCCTTCAGCAGTTTTTCCTTCACCGCCGCGATGCGCTCGGCCTCGTAGCTTTCCACCTCGTCTTCCAGTTCGAGAATCTTCGCGACCCTCGCCGTCACATCCCTGTAGAGTGCCTCTCCCTCCTTCTGACGATATTCGCATATGCGCTGCAGAGCTTCGTCTATGGCCGCTGAGACCAGCGGCCAATTCTCCTCCGTTATCACGTCTGACTTTTTCGTATCTATGACGTCAGGCATACGGAGGACGGTGTCCAGAAGGAGATCGGGATTGGACGCGGAGCGTCCGCCCATTTTCTGCGCGAGCGAGAGGATCTTCCCGCAGTAGCTCAGCGCGAGCTCCTCGTTTATCGCTCTCGCGGAGTCGGCGGCATTCGGCTCCCAGGTGATGAACATATCGATGCTGCCCCTGTGCAGGCTGTCCGCGATGCGCTTGCGCACTTCCATCTCCCTCTCTTTCGGGAGGAACGGGCTCTTTATGTTTATGTCGGAATTCTTGCCGTTCACTGAGCGGAATTCTATCACGAGCTTTCCGCTTTCCAGTATGGCTTCGGACTTGCCGTAGCCGGTCATTGAAAGTATCATATGAGTGACGATAGGTTTTTCGGCGGCAAAGATACTCATTTATGGGAAAAAAGTGCTACTTTTGCCTTTCGTGTCAGGCCGCGCCTGCATTTGAACTGTCATACTTATGGAAGAAAACGAAAAGAAACTGAATTTCCTCGAGGAGATTATCGAGGACGACCTTAAAAGCGGAAAATGCAAGAGCATACTGACCCGCTTCCCTCCGGAACCGAACGGCTATCTTCATCTGGGACACGCGAAGAGCCTCTGCATAAACTTCGGTCTCGCGCAGAAATACGGCGGCAAGACGAATCTCCGCTACGATGACACGAATCCCGTAAAGGAAGACACCGAATATGTGGACGCCATAAAGGAGGATATAAGCTGGCTGGGCTTCAGCTGGGATAAGGAGCTTTATGCATCCGACTATTTCGACCAGCTTTACGAGTGGGCCGAGCAGCTGATCGAGAGGGGATTGGCCTATGTGGACGACCAGACGCAGGAGCAGATGCGGGAGAACCGGGGCACGGTGGAGGTTCCGGGCACTGACAGTCCGTGGCGCGGGCGCACTCCCGAGGAGAATCTCCGTCTCTTCCGCGAGATGAGGGACGGGAAGTATGCAGACGGCGAGAAGGTGCTGAGGGCTAAGATAGATATGGCCCATCCGAATATGCTCTTCCGCGACCCGATACTCTACAGGATCAAGCACGCGTCCCATCACCGTACGGGCGACAAGTGGTGCATCTACCCGATGTACGACTACACTCACGGGCAGTGCGACTCCATCGAGCATATCACTCATTCCATCTGCACTCTCGAGTTCGACGTGCACCGTCCTCTGTATGACTGGTTCATAAAGACTCTGGACATCTTCCCGAGCCGGCAGTACGAGTTCGCGCGTCTGAATCTCACCTACACGCTGATGTCGAAGCGCAAGCTTCTCGAACTCGTCCAGAAGGGCTATGTGGCCGGCTGGGACGACCCGCGTATGCCTACGCTCTGCGGTGTCCGCCGCAGGGGTTACACGCCCGAGGCCCTGAAGATGTTCTGCGAGAAGATAGGGGTGAGCAAGCGCGACCAGCTTATGGATATCCAGCTTCTGGAATGGTGCGTGCGTCAGGACCTGAACGCCCGTGCGAACCGCTATATGGTAGTCGGGGAGGACCCGATAAAGGTCGTTCTGACTAATTATCCGGAGGGACAGGTGGAGTGGTTCGACTGTCCGCTGAATCCGGCGGAGCCTGAGGGCGCGTCCCGCAGGGTTCCGTTCAGCCGCGAGCTGTACATCGACCGCGCCGACTTTATGGAGGATGCCCCTAAGAAGTATTTCCGTCTGAAGCCGGAAGGCGAGGTCCGTCTGAAATATACATATATTATTAAGTGTGAGGAGGTCGTGAAGGATGCGGAGGGCAAGGTCATCGAACTTCACTGCACCTATGATCCTTCGACCCGTCCGGGCGGAGGGGAGTGGCGTTCCGTGAAGGGTACCGTCCACTGGGTTTCCGTTCCTCACTGCAGGGAAGTGGAGCTGCGCAATTACGACCGCCTGTTCACGCTCGCCGATATGAGCCAGGTTCCCGAGGACAGGGATTACAAGGATTTCCTGAACCCGGAGTCTCTCGTGGTTTCGGAGGGCTACGCCGAGCCGGCACTGCTCGATGATGCCGGCACCCTCGCCGTGCAGTTCGAGCGCATAGGCTACTATTTCCGTGACAAGGACAGCACCCCGGACCGCGTGATTTTCAACAAGACCACCGCTCTGAAGGACTCCTATAAGGTGGAATGACGCCGCAACGCTGAGGACCCCCTTCATCTGTTCGGCAAGACCGCTCTGGAGGACTCCTACAAGGTGGAATAACGACGCAAGAGGGACGCGACCGCTCCGGTCGCGTCCCTCTGTTTTTTGCCCGGCGGCTTATTTCCTATAGCCGCATTTCGGGCATACGCCCTTGTCGTTCAGCGCGATGCCGCAGAGCGGACAGCGGTCGATGCGCCCGTACTCGGTCTCGAACTTGGCGGAGGCGGTGTTGTCGCCGCTGCGGAAGGTCAGCTTGACGATGTTCAGCTTGTCCTTGAGCAGACTGTGGACAATCTTTATCATACCCTCCACCGTCATGGTCTCCTTGGTGACCACAAGGCGGCAATCAGGGTAGGCGGTCGCGAGTTCGCTCGTGAAGGCCGGGCCTTTCATCCGGTTCTGAGGGTGTCCGCCCCGGATGCCCTGCCGTTCATAGACTTCCAGCACGGCCGGAAGCAGCGGGTCGTCTTCGCGGAGAATGAGAGCGTGGTCGAAGTTTTTCAGGACCTCCCAGGCGGTCTTCTTGATTTCATTGCAAGGGAATACCATATTTACTCCTTCATTGACGGTGTCTTCCACCTC
>CAVKLO010000061.1:0-4802 GCA_963656985.1 Bulleidia sp.
GTCTTTTCGCACAGGCGGCGGATGAAGCTGTAGCGCATATCCGCCATCGCGGCGTGGCGGTCCATCCCGCGCTCGTCCTCCATCAGGGAGATGTCGTCCTCTATGATTTTCATCTCCTCCCCGCTGAGCTCCAGACGGGCGATGACGACTTCATCTCCTTCGATAAGGCGGGAAGCGGCGAAACGCGGAGGCATACCGGCCGCTTCGGCGCGGCTCTCGACCAGGTCCATAATGCTGTGGATGCAGCGGTGTACCGCTCCGCCGAAATCATCCTTGTCGCAGAAGTCCTGCCGGGCCGGAGCTTCCCGGTAGCGGGCCACGTGCACCGCGTGCTCGACAAGTTCCCCGATGCCCTCGCCCTTCGCGGCGGAGACGGGCACCACCGGGATGCCGAGCAGACGCTCCATCTCATTCACGCGGACCGAGCCGCCGTTTCCGCGCACCTCATCCATCATATTCAGCGCGAGCACCATAGGAATGCCCAGCTCCATCAGCTGGACTGTCAGGTACAGGTTCCGTTCGATATTGTTCGCGTCCACCACGTTTATGATGCCGCGAGGTCTGCTGTTTATAAGGAAGTCGCGCGAGACCAGCTCTTCGGAAGTGTAGGTCGAAAGCGAATAGATGCCCGGCAGGTCCGTGACGAGAGTGTCCGGAGCCCCCTTTATGACTCCGTCCTTGCGGTCCACTGTGACACCCGGGAAATTACCCACGTGCTGATTGGACCCGGTCAGGACGTTGAAAAGCGTAGTCTTGCCGCAGTTCTGCTGCCCCGCGAGAGCGAAAGTGAGGATTTCGCCTTTAGGGAGCGGGTTCTCGTGGTCTTTCGAATGATAGCGTCCCGCCTCTCCCAGTCCCGGATGCGCATTGTGCTCGTGGAGCGAGAGGTTGTAGCCGAAATTGTCGGGAGTCGAGCTGTTCTGGACGGTACGCACTTCTATCTCGGCGGCTTCGCTCAGCCGGAGCGAGAGGGTGTATCCGTGTACAAGAACTTCGACGGGGTCGCCCATCGGAGCGAATTTCAGGACTTTCACGTCCAGACCTGGAATGAGTCCCATATCCAGCAGATGCTGTCTGAGCGCACCGCCCGCGCCCACCGCGAAGATGGTCGCAGACTGTCCCTGTTTCAAGTCTCTAAGTGTCATTTACTTATCTATTCGGGCCGGAGGCCTTGCTTTCTTCCGGCCGCAAAGTTAGATAAGTCCCGCACGGGAGTCAATCACCAATAATGGTGATTTTCGGGGTCAGAGGCCTCCGGGGCGCAAAAAATCGCCGCAGCGTGGGCGTTTCGCAACGCGAGCATTCCGCAGCGCGGGTGTTCCGAGTCAGCTCCTCTCCTCCGGCGTCCGAGGCAGAGCCTCGCTGTGTGCGTTCACGAGATACACGATCGAGACATATGGTATGCCGCTGTGCGAGGAAAGCCCGATCTCGCAGGTGCGCGAATTCGAGTAGCCGTACCTGATGCCGGCGTCTTCTATCTGCGGGCGCAGCTTTCGCAGCGCCCAATCATTCAGTCCCGGGTGCGTCATTCCCTTGTCGCCGGCGAAGCCGCAGCAGCCCACGCCCTCCGGGACGGTCACCCTGCCGGAGCAGAGCGAGGCGAGTTCATACAGAGTGTCCTTAAGACCCATCAGCCTCATCGAGCAGGTGACGTGTATGGCCACCGGCTCGTCCGTGCGGGTTATCCGGAGCCTGTCGAGCAGGAAGGTACGGATGAATTCCGCTGGCTCGTAGAGTTTGAGGCCCTTTATGTGCGTGCGCAGATGGTGCAGGCAGGGACTCTGGTCGCAGAGTATCGGATAGCGGCCGCCTTCGGAGGCCTTGAGCAGCACGGCTTCGGTCTCGGCGAGCTTGCGCCCGGCAATGTCCGGCATACCCTTGCTTTCCCAGATGGTGCCGCAGCAGAGATTGTCCATCCCCTCCGGGAAGATCACCTCGCAGCCGGCCTTGTGCAGCAGGTCCAGAGTCTCTTCCACGAGAGGACGCAGGCCCTTGACCCCGGCGGGAAGTCCCATCATCCTGTTGAAGCAGGAAGGGAGATAGACTACGCGCAGCGCAGATCCGGCTCCGGCGGCTTCCGCAGTGTCCGCAACACCCACAGCGCCCGCAACTCCGGAGGCTCGTGCAGCTCCCGCAGCTTTCGCCGGGCTGCCGGCCCCCTCGGGCACTGTGTAGGCAGGCTTAAACCTATAGGCGCGAGGAGTGGACGGGGTCCAGAGCGGGATGCCGAGGCCCCTGTGGAGTCCGGAGCAGAGCCCGGCCATCAGTTTGTCCCCCATTATGAAGCGGCCTAATTCCGCCAGATGAAGCAGGCCCCTTATGGAAGAGCCTGTGAGGGCGAAATGCTTCGCGGCCCAGTCCCAGCCCTTATAGGCCAGTGAAGAAGAAGGAGTCCGCTGCCGGCGCAGTTCGTGCGTGAGGTCCGCGACGTTTATGCCCATAGGGCAGGACATCGAGCAGAGTCCGTCGCCGGCGCAGAGCTCATCGCCCGGAAGGAGGTATTGGACGCGCAAGCGTCCGGCGAGAGAGAGGGACTCGGGATTCCGCGTGTCGGAGGCGAGACGCGCGATGCTGCGCTGCACGGCGATGCGGGTACGCGAGGAGAGCGAATAGCCGCAGCTGACGCAGTTCACTTCGCAGAAGCCGCACTCGATGCACTTGTTCAGCTTCGCGAACGCCTCGCGGTTCTGCGCCGGAGCGTCCTCGGGAGCCTTGAGCTGAGGCAGAGTCTTGAGGTCGCGGACGAAACACTCGGGGTCGTCGTTGAAGATGACTCCCGGGTTCAGAAGTCCGGAAGGGTCGAAGGCACGCTTCACGCGCTTCATTATCGAGTAGATGCGCTCGCCCCATTCGAGGGAGACGAACGGCGCCATATTGCGTCCCGTGCCGTGCTCGGCCTTCAGCGAACCGTCGTAGCGGACCGCGACCATCTGCGCGACATCCCTTATCATCGCCTCGTAGCGCGCGATGTCGGCTTCCGTCTCGAACGACTGGTTTATTATGAAGTGGAAATTGCCCTCGAGGGCGTGTCCGTAGATGCAAGAGTCGTCGTAGCCGTGCTTGTCCAGCAGGTCGGAGAGGTCCGCGGTGGCCTGCGGCAGGTCATCGATGTGGAAGGCCACATCCTCGATGATGCAGGTCGTGCCCTCGCGGCGCAGGGCTCCCACCGTCGGGAAGATGCCCGAGCGGAGCGCCCAATAATGCGCTGACTCCCCCGCGTCCCGGGTGAAGCGCACCGGCTCCACAAGCTCGAATCCGCTGACTGCCCGCGTGATGGCATCGATGTTCGAGCTCAGCTGCTCCTCGCTTTCCGCGCAGGTCTGCGTGAGCACGGCGGTAAGGTCGGGACATTTGCAGCTCTCCAGGTGAGGGTCGCTTACGGAGGTGAGCGAACGCAAGTCCAGCAGTTCCGCGGCCGAGACGCTGAGCGGCTTCATAGCGAGTACGGCGCGGGCCGCAGTGCGCTTGTCCGGGAAATAGATCATCGCGCAGGCCGAGAAAGGCTCGATCGGGAGCGTGCGCATCGTGACTTCGCTGACGAAGCCGAGCGTACCCTCCGAGCCGACCATAAGATGCGCAATCAGCTCGAAATCATCGTCGTACTCCAGGAAAGGCCGCAGATTCAGACCCGTGACGTTCTTTATCGAGTACTTGTATTCCAGACGCCCGCGCAGCTTCGCGTCCTCGCGTATCTCTTTGCGGATGGCCGCCAAGGCGTCCAACATCTCCCCGTGTCCCCGGGCGAATTCCGCACGGCTCGCCTCGTCCGCAGTGTCCAGGATGCTTCCGTCCGCGAAGACAATGCGGGCGCTGATGAGGGTTCTGTCAGAATTGGCGTGCGTGCCGCAGCTCATACCGGAGGCGTTGTTCGCCACTATGCCACCCACCATACAGCTGCCGATGGAGGCGGGATCGGGGCCGAAGCGGCGGCCGTAGGCCTTCAATATGCGGTTCACCTCTCCGCCGACCAGGCCGGGCTGCATAGTGATGCTCTCCGCCCCGGGGCTTACGCTCCATTTCTCCCAGTTCTTGCCGGCCACCAGAAGTACGGAGTCGCTGATGGATTGGCCGGAGAGCGAAGTGCCGGCCGCACGGAAAGTGACGGGAACGCTGTATCGGGCGGCTGCCGCGAGCACCTGCGAGACTTCTTCCTCGCCGCTGCTGCGGATTACGGTTTTCGGGGTGATGCGGTAGCAGCCGGCATCCGTCCCCCAGGCGATGCGGTGCAGCTCGTCGGTGTAGATTCGCTCGCGGGGAATCCGCTTCTCTATGGCTCTCAGAAAACTATTATGGTCGCTCATCGTGGTAGTGTGTATTCTGATGTGGATGTGATTTCCGGGAGCGACGCCGGGGTCGCGTAGGCAGCCGCAATGCTGTCGGCTATGCCGGCTCCATTGCGGAAGAAGTCGGCGGCGCGGAAGATCACCCCTCCTCTTACCTTGGCGCAGGAGCGCGCCATCGCGCACTGCCTCAGGAACACTCCAGCATCATCGAAGCCCGCATCGCCGGTGCCGAAGCGGTAGGCCGGGAAGCCGATGAGCATCGGGATGTCGGCGGTGTGCTCCGAGAACCACTGCAGGCGCGGGGTGAAATAGTCCACCGGCGCGTCCGGCGACCAATAGAGCTGAGGTATTATCATATCCGTCAGTCCCTTGCTGCAGATGTCCTCTATGTCGAAGTACATAGCGTCGCGGCAGTATTCGTAGTTTCCGGCAGGGCTGATGGAGAAGATGACGGAGGGGGCGGCCTTTCTGACCGCTTCGCGGGCGAGCCGCACCATTTTCTCCACATTGTGGCGGCGG
>CAVKLO010000061.1:4812-7873 GCA_963656985.1 Bulleidia sp.
TGGCGGCGGAACTCCTCTATGTTCGCCTCGCCTTCCCCGTAGCATTGGAAGTATTTCTCGTCGCCCATAAGCTCTCCGGCCTGCAGGGCGGGATAGAAATAGTCGTCGAAGTGTATCCCGTCCACGTCATAACGGCTCACAAGGTCAGTGATGATTCGGGCGATGCGCTCGCGCACCTGCGGGAGGGCGGGGTTGTATATGCGGACTTTCGCATAGTCGAGGGTGAGTTCCGCCGGAATCAGCCGGTCGAGCGGAGGAAATTCGGCCCGGGGCCCCTCGCGCTTGGCGATGCGGTAAGGATTCATCCAGGCGTGGAACTGCATCCCCCGGGCGTGCGTTTCGTCTAAGAGGAATCTCAGGACATCGTATCCGGGGTCCCGTCCCCGCTCGGAGGTGATCGACGCGCTCCAGGGTTCGATGCCGGAATCATAGAAGGCGTCCGCCAGAGGACGGACCTGGAAGAACACCGCGTTTATGTTCAGTTTCTCGAAAATGTCGAGATAACGCCTGTAGAGTTCTTTCTGGCCTTCCTCGTCATATATGCCCATAGGCCAGTCGAGCTCTTCCACGGTGCTGACCCAGACACCGCGCAGTTCGGGCGTTTCCGCGAAAACGGCGGCTTTGCGCTCCCGCCTCACGGAGTCTAGCGCCGCGCTGCGGCAGGGGGTGACGGGTCCGGTTTTATCACGCAGGCTCAGGCTACCACTCTTCGGACTCTGCGCGTTAGCGTCACTGTTCCGGAGGGTCAGGGTGTCGCTTCCGGAGACCGTCAGAGTGCCGGCGGGTGCTGCGGCAAGCTCCGTCCCACCTCCCTCCGGCACCTCAGGAGCGATTTTTTCGCAGGTCTGGGCAGCCGAAAAAATAAGGACGGTCGCGAGAAAAAGCGGAGAATATTTCATTACCTTCATCGGTCAGCGTGATTTGAGCGCAAATATACTTTCTTTTTCCGCTGATTGTTCCGCTTTCCCCACTTCTTTTGCGGCTGTCACGGGATTGCCGGTCAGGGCCGGCAATGACGAGGCCGGTGCATCGGAGGCCACGAAATAGGGCAAAAACGTGGCCTTCGATGTATAACAGTACATCGAGGGATGATGTAAAACGTTTTTTCGTGACCGTCACTGCACCCCTGTTTTTCACATAGGGACACCAAAAACGACATTTTTTGGGAAAATCAATATTGATTGTCAACTGTTCACAAAATCAACCCAAAAAAGCGCGGAAAACAGGAAAATCTTTGATTATTAAAAATCTTTATTTACCTTTCGTCCGGCAATGCGCACGGAGGGTGCTTCCCCGCTGCCTGCCAAGGTGTAGCGATGATGAAAGTGTTATTCTTTCATCATTACTTATAGACGACTTAACTGACTGATCCTTATGAGACAGAAGAAATTTTTGCTTCCCGAGAGCGAAATCCCGCAGGCGTGGTATAACATCCAGGCCATTATGCCGAACAAGCCCCTTCCGATTCTGAATCCGGCGACACGCGCCCCGCTCGCCCCGGAAGACCTATTCCCGATTTTCTGCGAAGAATGTTCCCGTCAGGAACTCGACACCGTGCACGAGTGGATCCCGATACCGGAGCCTGTGCGCGAACAGTACGCCTCCTACCGCTGCACCCCGCTCGTGCGGGCCTATGAGCTCGAGGAGGCCCTCGGCACTCCGGCGCACATCTACTTCAAGAACGAGAGCGTCTCGCCCGCCGGCTCGCACAAGCTGAATTCCGCCCTCGCACAGGCCTATTACGCGAAGATGCAGGGTGTCACCAATATCACCACTGAGACCGGAGCCGGACAGTGGGGAGGCGCACTTTCCTACGCCGCGAAGAAATTCGGTCTGGAATGCGCTGTCTATATGGTAAAGGCCAGCTTCAACCAGAAGCCTTACCGCCGCTCCATTATGCAGACTTTCGGAGCGGCCGTGACCCCGTCGCCTTCTATGTCCACACGCGCCGGCAAGGACATAATCACCGCTAATCCGAACGACCAGGGTTCTCTGGGCTGCGCCATATCAGAGGCCATCGAACTCGCGGTCAGCACCCCGAACTGCAAATACACTCTCGGTTCGGTGATGAATCACGTCTGCCTGCACCAGACCGTCATCGGGCTTGAGGCGGAGAAGCAGATGCAGATGGCCGGAGAGTATCCGGACATCGTCATCGCCTGCTTCGGAGGCGGTTCGAACTTCAGCGGCATCGCATATCCGTTTATGCGCCACAATATCCTCGAGGGCCGCAAGACCCGTTTCATCGCGGCGGAGCCTTCATCCTGTCCCAAGCTCACGAAGGGAAAATTCGAATATGACTTCGGAGACGAGGCCGGACTCACTCCGCTTCTTCCGATGTACACCCTCGGCCACACCTTCAAGCCCGCGACC
Source organism: Bulleidia sp. (assembly GCA_963656985.1). Classification (GTDB taxonomy): domain Bacteria; phylum Bacteroidota; class Bacteroidia; order Bacteroidales; family UBA932; genus Cryptobacteroides. Next base: position 7,186 of record CAVKLO010000061.1, read on the forward strand.
ATCCACGCGGGAGGTCTGCGCTATCACGGTGCGGGAGTCATAATGTCCCAGCTGATGAAGGACGGCTATATGGAGGCCCAGGATTATGAGCAGACCGAGACTTTCCGCTGCGGAGTGCTTTTCGCCCGCACCGAAGGCATCATTCCCGCTCCGGAATCCTGCCACGCCATCGCCTCGGCGGTGCACGAGGCGCTCGAATGCCGCCGCACGGGGGAGGCTAAGACCATACTCTTCAACCTTTCCGGCCACGGTTTCGTGGATATGTCCGCGTATGAGCGCTATATGTCGGGAGAAATGAGCGACTATGACCTCAGCGACGAGGAACTCGCCCGCTACATCGCCAGCGCCGACGCTCTGAACCGCTAACGCTGCGGAGACAGAAACAGATTGGCCGCCTCCGATGAGGCGGTCGATTCTAATATTCTATGACTGAATACTCTCCGACGGTGACTCTGCCGCGTTCGCGCGAGCGGAGAAACTCCTGCAGCGAGGGGTTCTCGGCGATGCGCTCCGTCGTGACTATCAGCGTGCTCGGCTCATCGGTGAGCGCTTCGGCCGCGAGGAATGCGTCCACGTCCTTTTCGTAACGCACTATGTCGCGGTGCAGATAGACTTTCATATTCTCGGAGCGCTTCACGAAGAGGGTTACGACCCTTCCGGACTCGGGAACTTCAGCGCAGAGCGAGCC
>CAVKLO010000062.1:0-2739 GCA_963656985.1 Bulleidia sp.
GTCCGGGTCTTCGGACAGGAATGCGCCCGTCAGGGAAATGGCTCCGTCATAGTCTTTATTGCCGATAAGGACGTTCACGGCTTTGGACACCACCGTCTCATCCATCGGCTTCAGCGCCAGGGAGCGTCGGTAATACCACAACGCAGAATCGGCCTGCTCCGTCTGGCGGAACGAATCTCCCATAAAACTGAGTACGGCCGGGATGGAATCCAACTGAAGTACTTCCCGTCCGGCCTGGATGCTCTGCGGCCAGGCCTTGAGCCGGGAGTACGTCTGCATCTGCCGGATTTTGTACAGGATGTTTCCGGGAGCGTGGGAGGACAGCAGGAAATAGATTCCCGCCGCGCTTTCATAATCCCCGCTCTGGAAATGGCAGTCGGCCAATTCGGAAAGAACCTCCTCGTCAAAAGATTCCGGCTTCACATATGCCGACAACTTCTCGATGGCCTCGTCGGTCTTGTAAATGCTCTTGAGGTAGCGGGCCTCGGACAGCACTCCCTTCCTGATTTCCAGTGAATCCGGAGTCTGGGCGCCGGCATTGGACAGGCTGCAGCAGAGCAGTATTCCTATAAGTAAAGTGAGTATGTGTAAGTGTCTCATATCTGTTATCTAAGCGCAATGCCTCGGCACCCGCACTTTCCGGATAATATCTGTAAAGATAGCCATATTTTCCGATACTCCTTTATTTTTAGAAGAATTCCGTTATTGAACAGGATGCATATGGATGACCCTGTACAGCTACAAGAGATGCCCGAGCAGGTCGGGCAGGACGAATCGCAGGTCGGGCAGGACGAAGGTCGGACAGGACTTTTAGTTCATTCGGGAGGGTAGAGCGGTATGTTCCGGACGGGACGGTGCGCATCGATCACCTTTTTGCGGTAAAAATTACCGGATTGATGTTCACCGACACCCATCCCCAGCCCTGCCAGCACTTGTGGTCGCCGCCTTTCACTGCGTCCATAGTCTCAGTGCCCAGCATAAACGAGTATCCCAGAGAGAGTTTCACGTCTTTCATAATCGACCAGTCCAGTTGGGTGTCGATTTCCGACCCCAGAGATTTGCCCGGCTTTTTCTTCAGCTGAGGGTCACGCGCCGTTCTGAAGTAATGGTAATGGGCCTGTAGAGCCACTTTCGGGGAAGCCTTGTAAGATACGCCCAGCCGATTGTCCCACAGACCCGGGGAGCCGGCCTTCCAGGCGGAGGCATAGAAATAGTCCATAGCCCCGTAGAATTTATGGTGCGTCCCGTACAGAGGGTCAAAGGCCGTATATCTGTCCGTGTCGCCCCCGTCTCCGCTCAGGTAGTCGCTTCCTGCCGTGAGTGTCCAGGACCTGACGATCCGGCGTGTGGCGACCACGCTCCACATATAGGCGAGGACCTTCGCGGACCCGGCGATTGCGGCATCCGCCTTGCGCGTCCCCGTTTGAGCATAAAACGACCCCGTGAAGTTCCACCTTCCGGGACTGAAGATGAGATGCGTGCCGGCCGTCTGCATATGGGAAGTGCGGCTCTTTTCCTTCGTACCCGTCTCCCTCCCCAGATTCATAAAGAGCAGCGAGGCCTCGAAAGGAGCGCTGTCCGTTTTGAAGTGATACCAGAGGGTCTGCATAGTTTTGTACGGCTGCGCTATCGACATATCGTAGTAGGTTCCCCCGCTGACTCTCTCTTCATTCTGGTTGAAAGCCAATATCAGATGTATCTTGTGCCCGAGGCTCTGATAGCCGAGTTTCAGCGCGTCGTGATGGCGTCCAGCCACATTCCAGTCCAGTCCGCCGAGCAGACGCTCGTCATCGTAAGACAGGGGCTGACGACCCAATTGCGCGAAGAAACCCTCCCCGGATCCGAGCCTCGCCCAAGCCTCATTCATAGCGACACGTCCGTTCTTGTCTATCTGTGGGTCCTGACCCCATACTCCGGCATATTGGGACGAGAACTTCATTCTCAGGAGCGGAGACCCGTATTCCATAGAAAGCCGTGCCCGGTTAGTGGTGAAAAAGGCCGCAGAGGCGTTTTCGTCACGGGGCATCAAGGCTCCCTGACGGTATTCGGTCCGCGGACGGATCTGAGCGGACACCATAAAATCGTCAGCCTCCTGAGCATAAGCAAGAGCGGACGGCAAGCATAGGGCCGCTACAAGTAAAGTTATGCGTTTCATTGCTTTATATCATTAAAGGTTATATGTATGCACACTTGTCCCCTGAGCTGACGGCAGATAATTGATGCCGTACCAGCACATCTGGAGCAGGACGAACGACAGCAGGAGGACAAGGAGGGATTTCCTGTAATCCGACGGACAGTCCAGACGGAAATGGATATAGGTCAGATAGCCCAGCCAGGTGGCAAGCGCCCAGGTCTCCTTCGGGTCCCAGGCCCAGTAATGCCCCCAGGCTTCTTTTGCCCAGACCGCCCCGAACAGCATTCCGATGGTCATAAATGCAAGTCCAGAATATACCAGATTGTCACACAGGGCGAGTTCCCCGCTTTGCGGGGCTTTCTTCCGGAACAGCAGATAGAGGGACATAAGCGCTGCGGCCCCCAGCATAGCGTAGGCGAACATATAGACGATGACGTGCGGGGCGAACCACGGACTCTGGAGAGCCGGCATCAGCGTCTTGCTGTGGATTTCGGGTTTGAACAGATTTATGCAGATGAACACCGCCGAGAGGACCGTGCTGAAACTCAGGATCCATTTATACTTCCAGCGGATATAGGTTATCAGTCCGGCCAGCGGCAGGAAGA
>CAVKLO010000062.1:2827-7600 GCA_963656985.1 Bulleidia sp.
GAAAGAATACCACAGGCGAGTCTCCCCCATCGTCCGCAGCGGCGGACGTTCGAGCGAAAACCACATAGACGCGATAAAACTGAAAAAGACGGCGAGACCGGCCAGAGTGATTCCGCATATCAATATGCTGCGCCTGCCTTTCCAGGCAAAGACTGCTCCCGCTCCCCAACAAATCAGGGCGGGAATGGCGAATAGATAAAAACTGTCCCAACTCATTTCCGTTCCTCCTCCGCTGTGCGTGGCCGCGCGACGACAAAGAGTCCGACGGCTCCGCCAATCATCATAATCATACCTATATACACATAGAGCAGCCAGGAATCCTTCACCAGCTCGAACACGCTGATTTCACTCCACCGCCCCCTGGTCTCGTCATAACTCAACTGATATATTTTCCACCCGTCCACATCGAGAGGCTTGTTTACCTCTATGGTTCCCTGTTTCCGCACTCCGCCGTCGGTATATGCTATGACCTCGGAAGCGAAGCGGCGGGGTTCGCGGTCCGGCATCACGACGCTCGTCCGTTCGTCGAGCATCAAAGCCTTGTACGGAAACAAGAAACTGCCGCAGCTCACCCAGCCGTCCTTCTGTTCCCCGCTTACGCGGTTGGCGGCTTTGATGCGCACGGCGTAGGTGGAACCCGGCGAATGGAATCCGGTGAACTTCAGGCTGTCCGCACTCACGATGCAAGCCGCCTCCGGGAGAGACTGAGTGACGCTTATGTCCCAATCCATCAGACGACCCCCGCTTACTCCTTCCTCCAGCAGCAGATGTACAGGAGTTTTTTCGGGCAGCAGCCTGCCGCTCGAATTGTCTATCAGCATCAGTTTTGGGGGATATTCATCGATGGTGAAGTCTTTGAGTTCGATGGCCAGAGGAAGCTCCACCATCTGTCCGGTCTTTTCATCCTGTGCGCGCCATTCGGTCTCGCCCAGAGGAACCGTCATACGCAGACGCCGCATATCCGCAGTGCCCGCCGTACCGGCGACAATGACGATGAAGAGTCCTATATGGTTAAGCAGGAAAGGCAGTCTGCGCCATCTGAAAGGCAGGCCGGCACGCAGGATCGTCATTCCCAGCACCACCGTCATCCAGACATACACCAGGACAAAAGGCCAGAAAGAGAGCATCTCTGTCAGCCCTGCCAGTATTCCGGAGCCTCCCGGCGGATGTGCGGACGGACCCTGTCTGACCAGCCCCATAAGCACCGTAACCCCGAGCACATAGCACAGGGAAGAAACGGCCGTCGAGCGCTGGCTGAGCCAGGCGAATAAATATACTTTCCTCCGCAGCGCATTCATCACCGTCAGCGCCAGCAAGAACAGGCACAGGACGATGACATTTACGGGGAATGCCATACGCTCCCAATCTATGCCGCCTACGCTTGCCTGCAGGAGTATTCCCGTCGCGAGAAGGCCGGCCCCGGCCAATATGCCCTCTTTATATTTCCAAGGTTTTTGCCACATAAACGGAAGTTTTCCCAAGTTATGGTTCAGGGATCACTAAATGCGGCCGTCGGCCTTCGCTTTTTCCAGCCAGAGCGGAACCGCCTCCTTCAGGAATCTGTCCTTGGCGGAGTGCTCCGCCGCCATATCCAGCCCGATATATTTCTGGGCCTTCTCCTTGGTGGAGATGTCCGGCATAGGCACTTCGTCCATATATCCCTTGAGCGCCAAGACTTTGGAGATGGCCAATCTGGCCTGCAAAGCCTTGTCCAGACCATTGCCAAGGATACGCTGAATCTCCTGCGGAGCGTGGAAAGAGGCTCCGTGGGAAGCCACGCCGAAGTCCCATCTCCACTGCGCCTGACGAATCAGGGCCAGGGCGTCTTTCATCTGCTCGTCCGTTGCGCCCCGCTCCCACGCGAATTTCGCCTCTATATGCGCTCTGGCGAGTTCCTGCTCCAGACGGGTGCGGGCTTCGTTCGCCTTGCGCTGGCGCTCATACACATTATTGCGCAAAGTCTCCTCGCTTTCACGATGGCAGACCTGACAGGTGCGGTCTATCATTGCCAGCGGGCTCTGGACGTGGTGGTCGCTGAATTTCACGCCGCCCTCGCTCTTGTAAGGCATATGACAGTCCGCGCAGGACACGCCTCTCTGCGCGTGTATGCCCGATTGGGCTATCTCATAGCCCGGATGCTGCGCCTTCAGTATGCGGGCGCGGCTCAGCTTGTGGGTGTAGTCCGCAAAGTCGGCCTCGTCATAATATTTCTCCATATCCTCCACCGTGAGTCCCTTGTCCCAAGGGAAGGTCAGATATTTGCCGTCCCCTTTGAAATAATACTCCACGTGGCACTGGGCACATACCAGAGAGCGCATTTCCTGCGGAGTCGCCTTGCTGATGTCTTTTCCCTGGCGCTGAAAAGCTTCGACCAGAGCGGGACGGCTGATCTGAAGATTCATATTCTGCGGCTCGTGACAGTCGGCGCAGCCGATGGGGTTCACTATCTCGCTGCCGAAAGCCGCCCATTTATTATTATAGAAAGACTCTACCCCTACCGATTCCATCATACGGGGCACGTCGGGACTCTTGCAGGTCCAGCAGGTGGACGGCTGCGGGCCCTCTGTCCCGCTCATCGGCGCCCCCGTGCGCAGACTGGCGCGTATGTCGTCCACGGCGTAGATGTGTCCCCGGGGAGTGGAATAGTCTTTAGAAAAGGCGTATCCCGCCCACAGTATCACCATCTCCGGACGCTGCGCCAGGACATCGGCGGGAGAATTGCCGTTGAACTCGCTGCTGAAATCCATCCTCGCCGTCTCCGTCCAAGTCTGATACTCACGCGGATAGTTCTCGCCGAAAATCTCATTGCGGGACTCGATACCGGTGATTTCGACCTTTTTGTTATTGAAGACGCTCGCCAGTTCCGCCCTGCGCTCCATCAGCGACGAGACGGTCAACCCCAGCACAAACACAATGGCCATCGAAGCACCGAACAACAGCCATCCTTGCCAAGTTTTCAATTTCTTTTCCATCGTATGCGTGTTTTTTACAATTTATTCTTCATCGCTTTCAGCCAATCCGGGACCGGAGAAGGCGGATAGGGCACAAGTGCCGCCGGAGTAGCCGACAGGCTGTTCCTGCCGCCGTGCGGCACATCCCTGTGGCAGTCCCAGCAGACCTTGCCTCCGCCTGCCCGCGCAGTCATATAATCCAGCTTCCCCGTTTTCACGAATTCCGTATTCAACTGCGTGTGGCAACGGATGCAGTTGTCCATAATCACTCCGGAACTTTTTTCATTGGCCTGCATCACGAAAGGTTCGCCGCCGACGAGGAAGGCGGACACGTGGCGCATTCCGTCTTTTCCTTTGAATGCCCATTTTCTGATCGGGTTCTCCACCGGGACGTGACAATCATTGCAGGTGGCATCACGGCTGTGCGAACTGTGGAACCACGTGGCGTAATAGGGGGCCATAATATGGCAATTGACGCAGCTTGCGGGTTCATCTCCGAGATAAGTGTGCGCACGGAGCAGATGCAGGAACAGGGCGGCTCCGCCGAACAGAACCCCGCAGATGACGATGGCAAACACTTTCCATCCGCGGGAAGGGAGAAGACCGCGTATGAGTAAAGTTATCTTCATAGCGCCCGATTTTTCCCAAAGATATGTAATCGCGCAGGCATAGGGTGTAATAATGATTACACTTCCGCATTTTCCGCACCGAAATCCCTCCGTGAATGGTGCAACTCATTAATTATTGGTTATATTCGCGGACAGATACCCACTGGAATGGAAAGAATCATTTGCACGGAAGAGTACCGGGAACGGCTGCTGAGAATTCCTTTGTTCAGCGAGCTGGCGCATAACGTGAAGTCCACGCTGCTCCAGCGGTTGGAATGCCAGTTCTACTATGTGGGCAGGCACGAGGTCATCGCCAGACAGGGGACGGCCTGCAGGCAGCTCTATGTACTGCTGAAAGGGAGGATAAGAGCGGAGATCATCGATGATTCCGGAAATGAAGTCATCTTGGAGTATATCGATGCCACGCGCTCTTTCGCCACTATGTATCTGTTCTTCGCATCGGAGGACAATCTTCTGCCGCTCAGCTTCTTCGCGGCTGAAGACTGCATCCTGTTCACGGCCACCAAGGAGTCCGTTTTCCGGCTCATCAGCGAAGACCCCGACATACTGCGCAGCTTCCTGAACATCACCGCACGCTGCCACAGGTCCACCCTCTCCCGTCTGAATGTGCTTTCCCATAAGAACGTCCGCAACCGCTTCGTGGCCTATCTCTTCGAGCATCGGACATCCGGTTCCGCGCTGATAAGGATTGCGCACAATCAGGTGCAGCTGGCCAAATATCTGAACGTCACCAGGCCCGCCTTGTCGAAAGAGATAAACAGTATGGTGAAGGAGGGGCTGATAAGAGCGGACGGGAAGACGATAGAATTGATGAACGGGCAGCATCCGGGCAATTATCTTCTATAGCGCCCCCGGCCCGGCCGCACTTAGTGATGATGATTTTTTTTATCATCACTTAACGTTCGTACTTCTGAAGCATCTATATATGTAATTCGCAGAAAAGAAATGACGCGCAGAGCAAATGACATATTGGATGAGGTCTCCAGGCTGTACGGCTCCCGACTGTACTGGCATATCCGCCGCCTCGTGGTAAGCCACGACGATGCCGAGGACGCGCTGCAGGAGACACTCATCAAGGTATTCACCAAGGCCGATTCTTTTAAAGGAGACGGGACTTCCCTGGAAGCCTGATGCTACAGGATCGCGACTAATCAATAACCGATCATTACAAAGCCCGTACAGCACGCACCCTG
>CAVKLO010000063.1:0-1107 GCA_963656985.1 Bulleidia sp.
CTCATCCGCCGTCGCCGACAGGATGAGGATAGGCATATCGTCGGCGCTGAACTTGAAGATCACCGGCTGCGAAGCCGCGTCCGGCAGGGACGAGCTGATCATATCCAGCTTGTCCCGGACATCGTTCGTCGCCTCGTCTATGTCCGTTCCGTATTCGAATTCGAGAGTAAGCAGGGAGATGTTCTCCTTGGAAGTGGAATTCAGGTCCTTCAGATGGCTGACTCCGTTCAGGGAGTTCTCCAGGACCTTGGTGAGGTTCGTTTCTATATCCGATGCGCTCGCGCCCTGGTACGAAGACATCACCATAATGACGTTCGCGTCGAAGTCGGGATAGAGGGCGATAGGCGTCTGGATCAGCGAGAATATGCCGAAGACCATACAGGCCACGAAGATGAGGGCCGTGGTCACGGGCTTATTCACCGCGCTTCTATATATGCTCATACTTTCGTGCTAGTTTTCCAAAACATTGACCTTGTCTCCGTCCTTGAGGGCAGTGTGTCCTCTGGAGACGACTTTCTCTCCCTCGTCCAGTCCGGAGAGTACCTCATACTCTTCGCCGAAATGGCGGCCGAGGGTTATCACGCGGCTTGAAACGGTGGAGTCGCCCTCGTTCAGCACGAAGACGGACTTCTGTCCGGCGCCCTGCATCTTCACGACCGCAGCGTCAGGGATGACGATGGAATGGTTCACCGCGAAAGTTACGGTCACGCGGGCGTACATACCCGGACGCAGGGCGCGGTCGGCATTGTCCACGACCACCTCGGCCGTAAAGGTATGAGTGGTAGGGTCTATCGTAGGATAAATGCGGTTCACTCTTCCGGCGAACTGCCTTCCCGGAAGAGCCTCAGCCTCCACGCTCACCGCATCGCCTTTCTTCAGCTTGCTGTATTCGGATTCGGAGATGCCGACGAGAAGCTTCACCGGAGTGATCTGCTGCACGGTGTAGATAGGGCTCGCGCCGGAATACATATCGCCCACGTCATAGTTCCGCGCAGTCACCACTCCGCTTACCGGGGACTTGAGCACCGTATTTTCGAGCAGGTTTTCGTACTGGGTCCTGCTGACATTGTACGCGAGTTCGGCCGCCTCATAGTCGGACTGAGAAAG
>CAVKLO010000063.1:1117-7550 GCA_963656985.1 Bulleidia sp.
CGATAGAGCTGCTTGAGTCTCGAGAGCTCGACCTCATCATTGTCAAGCTTCAGCTTGGTCTGCTGAAGGGACGAAGGGTCCATCTCCGCGAGCACCTGGCCCTGCTGGACGAAATCTCCGATCTCGGCGTTTATCTTCTTTATGCGCGCCACTGCCTGCGGAACCACGTTGTTCACCACATAGGCCTGGACATTCGCGGAGTACACCTCCGTCTGAGGGACCTGCGCGTAGCGGGTGAGTTCGACGCTGACATTCGTCAATGCCTTCGGTGCAGCTGCAGGCGCAGTCTCCGAAGTCTTTCCACTCTGGCGGCCGCCGCATCCCGCGGCAGCCAATGTGATGAGCGCCAATGCGCTGATCTTGCTAAGGATTTTCATATATGTACTTTATTCTATTATTCTGATTCCGTGTCGAAGCCGAGCGTCTGTTCGAGATTCGATTTAGCCACCGCGAAATTGTATATGGCCTGTGAGCTGCCCAGACGGGCCTGCGTGAGAGCGAGCTGAGCGTCATTCAGCTCGGTGATGGTGCTTTTCCCCAGATTATAGGACTTGACTGCTATGTCGTATGCCTTCGCCGCAGTCTCCACTCCGGACTCGGCGGCGTGGTAGTTCTTCATATAGGTCTCCATCTGGTTCAGATACTGGCGGATGGAGATTCTGAGCTGGCGCTCGGTGTCCTGCTCGCGGAGCTTGAGTTCGTCGTACTGCTTCCGGGATTGGCGGACTGCGTTGAGACGCTGGCCGCCGGAGAAGATAGGAATGGACAGGCTGAAGTTCACTGCGGAGTAGGGCGACCACTTGTAGTCCGCGAACTTGAAGTCGTTCGTCATAGCGTTCATACTGTAGCTGAACGAGAGCGAGAGCGTAGGCAGGTAGGCATACTGATTCAGCCGGATCGCGGAAGCGAGCTGGTCCGCCTGGATGGCTATCTGGCGCAGGCTGCTGTTGCCTTCGAGCGAGAAGTCGTCGTTTTCGTGAATGTCGCGGAACATCTGCCCGCCGTAGTCGGACAGGCGGCCCGCCACATCTATCTCCCTGTCCAGGTCTATGCCCATAACGGCCTTGAGCCTCCACAGGCCCAGAATCACCGAGCTTTCCGCGTCATAGACATTCGGGATGGCGTTCTGGACGGTGGATTTGGCTCTGGTGTATTCGAGTTCGGAAGCTTTCCGTGCGTTGTAGCGCATCTCGGTCTGCCGGAAATTCGCCATAGCGTTCTCATATACGCTCTTATACACTTCGAAGGCTTCCTTGGCGAGGAGCACCCCGTAATAGGCCTGCTTTACCTGCGTCACGGTCTCCAGACGGGAGGAACGGGCCTGCTCGACGGCAAGCTCCACATTCTGGCCGCTTATCTTTATGTTTTCCCAGAGCTGGGCGTTTATCAGGGGCATAGCCACGCTGACTCCCGCCGAATAGGTGTTCCAGCGTCCCACCTCGAAGCCGTCCTTCGAAGAACCGGCAGAGGAGGGACCCTCCTCGGAACCGGTGGCGCCGGAGGTGTCGCCGCCGCCGAATGAACTCATATCGAAGTCCATATACATAACCTGCTTCTTTATGGTGCGGGAGTAAGTGCCGGTCGCGTCCACAGAAGGCAGAAGCTGTCCGTAAGTCCCTTTGCGGGCGTAGCCCACCCTTTCCACTTCCATATCGGCGACTTTCACGGAGACATTCTCGCTGAGCGCGATCTTCAGAGCGTCCTCAAGGGTCAGGACCAGAGTCTGAGCGGAAGTATCCTCAGCGGATGCGGACTGCGGCTGCTCCGCGCTCATCTGCTGTGCGCCGGCCGGACAGCACAGCAGAAGCAGCCCCGCCGCGAGGGCTGACATTGAAAAAGATTTGTCTATCATATAAATAACCTCATTGTCACAACACAGGGAGGGCCTTTCACTTCCCCTCCCGCCGGCCGTTCCCCGGAAGGGGACGGCTTCGTCCGCAGAGGGAAACGGCCCGCAATGCTCTGCGGCCGCATTTACTCCGCCGCAGGAACGCGCCGTTCGGAACAAATATCACGCCAAATCGGCAACATTCGGGAATAATTATTTAAAAAATTTAAAATGAAAAAATTATTGTTTTTCGATATTTTTTATTTTCTTTGCGAAAAGAACCTTAAAACCTCTTCAAATATGATATCCGAATGGTGGACAGCCCTGGCTCCGGGGATGAAAGTTTTGTGGAGCATAACACTTGCGTCTTCGCTCGTATTCGTCATACAGAGCATTCTCACCTTCATCGGTGCGGATGCAGCCGATAACGGGATGGACATCCCCGGAGGAGACTTCGACCCTTCGGCGGATGTCACCCTCACCGATGCCGGCAATCCCGGAATGAACCTCTACACATTCCGCAATCTCGTGAACTTCCTGCTGGGTTTCGGCTGGACGGCTATTCTGCTCCACTCCAGCATAGACTCCACAGCCCTGCTGCTGATCATCTCGTTCATAGTGGGCATTCTGCTCGTCGCTGTGGTGATGTTCCTCTTCAAGTGGCTCAGCACTATGCAGCAGTCCGGGAACATAAACATCTACAGCTCCGCCGTGGGCTGTCAGGGGACGGTCTATCTGACCATCCCCGCCGAACGCAGCGGGGAGGGCAAGATACAGATCACCATAAACAACTCCGTGCGTGAATACAACGCCCTCACCGACGGGGAGGCCATAGGCACGGGCACTCCCATAAAGGTCATCGAAGTGCTGAACCCGAGTACCCTGCTCGTCGAAGAATTGAAATCATATATAATATAGCATTATGGAACTTTATCTGATTCTCGTCATCGTCTTCGTGGTGTTCGTCACGTTCACCGCCATACTCAAGCGCTACAAGCGCTGCCCTTCCGACAAGATTCTTGTCATCTACGGAAAGACCGGCCGCAACCGCGAGGGCACGATCTCTTCAGCCCGCTGCATCCACGGAGGAGCATCCTTCATCTGGCCGGTGTTCCAGAGCTACGCTTTTCTGGACCTCACACCCATCTCCATCGAGTGCAACCTCACGAACGCCCTTTCGAAGCAGAACATCCGCGTGGACGTTCCCTGCCGCTTCACGGTAGGTATCTCCACGGAGCCGGAGAATATGACCAACGCCGCCGAGCGACTTCTGGGCCTGTCCATCGATGACATCCGGGGCATAGCCACGGACATACTCTTCGGACAGCTGCGTCTGGTGATCGCCACGATGGACATCGAGGAAATCAACTCCGACCGCGACAAGTTCCTCGCGAACGTCAGTATGAACGTCGAGGCCGAGCTCCGCAAGATAGGTCTGAAACTCATAAACGTGAACGTGACCGACATCCGCGACGAGTCCGGCTACATCGAGGCTCTCGGAAAGGAGGCGGCGGCCAAGGCCATAAACGACGCGAAGAAGAGCGTGGCCGAGCAGAACCGCTTCGGTGAGATCGGAAAGGCCGAGGCCGACAGGGACAAGGACATCAGAATCGCCGAGACCCAGAGGGATACGCGCATCTGTACGGCTGACGCCAATGCCAAGGCCGTGGAGGGCGAGAACAATTCCCGCATCGCCATCGCCAACTCCGACGCCCTGCGCCGCGAGAAGCAGGCCGAAGCCGAAAGACTTGCGGTAGCCGCCGAGAAGGTACAGGCCGCGAAAGCCCTGGAGGAGGCCTACAAGTCGGAACGCGATGCCGAAGTGGCGCGTGCCGAGCGCGAGAAGGCCACGCAGGAGGCCAATATTGTGGTGGCCGCCCAGATTGAGAAGGAGAAGGCCATAATCGAGGCTGAAGCCGAGGCGGAGAAGATGCGCCGTACCGCGAAGGGAGAGGCTGACGCCATCTTTATGAAGATGGACGCGCAGGCCCGGGGTTCGCTCGAAATCCTGGCCAAACAGGCCGAAGGTTTCGGAAAACTCGTGCAGGCCGCCGGCGGCGATGCGAAGGAAGCCATCACTATGCTCAGGTGGAGGCCGTGAAGGGCATAAAGATAGACAAGGTGACCGTCTGGGACGGAGGAAATTCAGCGGAGGGCAAGACCGCCACTTCGAATTTCATCTCGGGTATGATGAAGAGCGTTCCGCCGCTTGACGAGCTGTTCCGGATGGCCGGAATGGAACTCCCCTCCTACCTGAAAGGCAAGGAGGCGGAGGAGCAGAACGCTGACACCGAGGAAAAGTAGTCTCCTATGTCGATAATCGTAAATGTTGACGTGATGCTGGCACGCCGGAAAATGTCCTCGGGCGAGTTGGCGGAGAAAGTGGGCATCGCTCCCGCGAATCTGTCGATTCTCAAGACAGGCAAGGCCAAGGCCATACGCTTCACGACGCTTTCAGCCATCTGCAAAGCCTTGGACTGTCAGCCCGGAGACCTTCTGGAATACAGCTCGGACGACGGGGATTAGACTTCGACCCACCGTATGCGGATTCCGCTGCGCTCCATACCCCGGAACCAGGTCATCTGCCTTTTGGCGAACTGGTGGATGGCGTTGGAGAGCTGCAGACGCATCTGCTCAAAGCTCAGCTCGCCGATAAGGTATCGAGTCACGAACTTATACTCAAGCCCGTACCATATAAGGTCTTCGGGCTTGATTCCTTTTTCCATCAGTCCGCGCACCTCATCGACCATCCCCTCTTTGAGGCGGGCGTCCAGACGCGCGTCGATGCGGGCGTTGCGGGTGTCGCGGTCCACGAGGACGCCTATGAAGAAAGTATGCTGCGGGAGCATAGAGGGGGGTACCTGAGGTTCGGACTTATGGAAGTCGTAGCCGAGGGCTGCGGCTTCGATGTAGAGTCCGGTGCCTCCGCAGAGTATGGGCAGATGTCCTCGTCCCCTGACTGCGGTGTAGGCCCGGGCGAAATCCCTCTGGTAGCGGTAAACATTATACTTCCCGCCTGCGGGAAGAAGGTCCAGCAGATGATGCGGAATCTCCCCGTATTCGGACAGGTCCTTGCCCGTGCCTATGTCCATACCGATGTACACCTGGCGGGAATCGGCCGAGAGGATTTCCGGAGAGAGCGAAGCGTCGAGAGCCGCGATCCTGCGGGCGAGGTCCACGGCATAGCGCGTCTTTCCGGACGCTGTGGGGCCGAGTACGCAGACGCAGTCCACAGTCCCTTCACGGAAGTCCCGCAGCAGAGAGGGCAGATCTATCCGCTCGGACTCCGGCAGCTCGGCGATCATCGGCATATGTACTCTGGGCATAAGTCGGAAGCTTGGTGATGATGGAAACAGCGGTTATTTTTCGAAGTCCTTTATCCTCTGCTCTTCAGAGAGCCGGCAGACCATAAGAGTACCGTCCTTTTCGGCCACGATGTAGTCTTTCAGGCCCTCGAGGACTACTTTTTTCAGCGTGCTCACGCGGACTACACAGCCCTCGCAGTCATAGACTTTCACTTCCGGAGAGCCGGAGAGGGCGTTGCCGTCGGTATCCTTTTCGGAATTGGCCCTGAGAGAGCCCCAAGTCCCGAGGTCGCTCCAGCCGAAGTCGGACGGGACGGTATAGACCGAGGAAGATTTCTCCATCACCGCATAGTCTATGGAAATCTTCTCGCAGAGCGGAAAGAGACGCCGTATCTGCTCCGCCTCCCGGGCAGTGTGAAAATACGGAGCCAGGGTGTCCATTACGGAGGCTATATGCGGCGCGTATTGTCTGATCGCGGAGGTGATGGTGTCTATGTTCCAGATGAAGATGCCCGCGTTCCACAGATAATGGCCCTCCCGGAAATACCGCCCGGCAGTTTCGGGCGAAGGCTTTTCGCGGAAAGCCCTGACGTGACGTATCTCGCCCTCCCCTTCCGCGTCTATGTAGCCGTAGCCGGTCTCGGGACGGGAAGGCTTTATGCCCAGCGTGACGATGGCGTCGCTGCCTGCGGTGTATTCCAGGGCGAGGGAAATGACTCTGCGGTACTCCCCGCTGTCCAGCACCAGAGCGTCGGCCGGAGAGACCACCACATTGGCCGCGGGATGCGCGGCCCGGATTTTCCAGCAGGCGAGAGCTATGCACGGGGCGGTATTGCGCGAAGCGGGTTCGAGCAGTATGTTCTCCGGGGGCAGCTGCGGCAGCTGCTCGCGCACGATGTCTCTGTATGCTTCGGAGGTCACGACCCAGACGCGCTCTATCGGGCAGAGCGGCAGGAAGCGGTCCACGGTCATCTGTATCAGCGTCCTGCCGCAGCCCAGAACGTCCAGAAACTGCTTGGGCCGCTCAGGGGTGCTCATCGGCCAGAAACGGCTTCCGATGCCTCCGGCCATTATGACTACGTGGTTCTCCATAACTCGGTGATGATTATCAGGAATCATTTGGACGCTGTTACTTATCTGTAGCGGATAGGATTCGTGTCTATCGACGTTTTCACGAGTCTGAGCGGCAGGTCTCCCAGAATACGGGCCAGCAGGTCCACGGTGAACTGTTCGCTCTGGTAGTGTCCGAGAGCCACGGCCATCATCTCCGAGGATCCTTCGCGGCCGAAGAAGCTGTGAT
>CAVKLO010000064.1:0-7501 GCA_963656985.1 Bulleidia sp.
CTACTGCGGCGACCCGGCGCAGGAGCAGCAGGGTCTGAACTCCGTGTATCTCAGCGACAGGAGCACCATAGACCTCATCCGCGACTATTGCCGCAGGCTCGGCGCCGAAGCGGGGCCTCTGCGCTGAAGCTCCGCCTCCATCAGGATAAAAGAACTATAAATACATACAAATGTCTAAAATCAAACTGTCTGAAAAGATCGGCTATGCCCTGGGCGACGCCGCCGCCGGCGGCATCACCTGGAAGATAATGTCGATCGCCTTCCCTCTCTTCTTCACGAACGTATTCGGCCTCACCTTCGCCGACGCGGCCACACTGATGCTCGTCGCGAGACTTTTCGATGTGGTGACCGACCCTCTTATGGGCAGTCTTGCCGACCGCACGCAGTCCCGCTGGGGCACGTACCGCCCCTGGATCATCTTCGGGGCCGTGCCTTTCGGGCTCATCTTCGCGCTCCTGCTCTTCACCCCGGACCTGGGAATGGGCGGAAAGCGAATATATGCGTACACCCTCTATCTGCTGATGATGGCGGTTTACACTATGGTGAACGTGCCTTACGGCTCGCTGCTCGGCGTGATGACCGACGATGACGACGAGAAGAACCGCTTCTCCTCATTCCGTATGGTGGGAGCCTATGCTATGGGCTTCGTGACTCTCCTTTCCTTCCCTTACCTCCAGAAGATGGTGGGCGGAAGCGAGGCTCACCAGTACGCGGTGGTGGCGGCCATCTACGGCGGTCTCGCCACGATTATGACTCTCGCCTGCGGCCTGCTGACCAGGGAACGCCTCAAGCCTGTGCGCGCTGACAAGTTCTCCTTCAAGCAGTTCGCCGACCTCTTCAGGAACAAGCCGTGGATCTATCTCACCCTCATAGGCATCTGCACGAACTTCTTCAACGGCTTCCGCTATGCCGTGGCCGGCTATATGTTCACCTACTGTCTGGGCGGCGACATCACCTTCAACAGGCTGATCATAAACTACACCGTCTTTATGACTTTCGGTGAGCTCACCTGTATGGTCTTCGGAGCCGTCTCGCCCTGGTTCACCAGAAAGGCGGGGTCCAAAAAGAGAGCCTTTATGCTCGCCGCGCTGATCTGCCTCGTCACCTCCGTCGCCTTCTTCTTCATTCCGATGCGTCCGTCTTCCATATATCTGATGATAGCGACGGTAGTCTTCACCTCCGTCGGAATCGGACTCTATTCTCCGCTCCTGTGGTCGATGTATTCGGATGTGGCCGACTATGCCACACAGAAGAACGGAACCTCCTCCACAGGTCTCATCTTCTCCTCCGGAACTATGGCTCAGAAGCTCGGGACGGCGGTCTCGGGATCTCTCGTGGCTCTTTTCCTCGGCCTTGCCGGAGCCAGGACCATACTGGACGATATGGGAAGCTCCATAGTGGACCCGGCCTCCATCACGGATCCGGTGCTCACTATGATCTGGGCCCTCTTTTCGCTAATCCCCGCCGGCATAGCGGCCATAATGCTGGTGCTCACCTACCTCTATCCTATCAAGAAGTAAAGTTCAGTGATTTTAAAAAAACAACTTAGTTATTTTTTAAGAATCACTACCTTTGCGCTATGATTGCACAAGACCGGATAAAAGACCTCCACACGCGCATCTGCGCACTGCACGACTGCCTCTGCATCGAGGACAAGCGCAGCCAGGTGAGCTCTCTGGAACTCCAGACCCAGGCCCCGGACTTCTGGAACGACCCGAAGTCCGCAGAGGCGTTTCTCAAGCGTATGAACCTCGTGAAGTCCTGGGTGACGGACTACGATGCGGCCCGCTCGGCCGCTGACGATCTGGATGTGCTGTACGAATTCGCCGCCGAGAGCGGCGCAAGCGACGAGACCGAGACAGACGAGTCACGCGAGCTCGCGGGCGCGTTCGAAGACGCCTCCCGCAAGGTCGAGGCCCTCGAGCTCCGCAATATGCTGGGCGCGGAGGGGGACAATCTCGGAGCGGTCCTTACGATAAACAGCGGCGCCGGCGGCACGGAGGCCAATGACTGGTCAGCGATGCTGCTGCGGATGTACCTCCGCTGGGCCGAACGCAACGGCTATAAGACAGCCGTAACCGAGATGGTGGACGGCGACGAGGCGGGCATCAAGTCCACCACGGTCGAGATCGAGGGAGACTACGCCTACGGCTATCTCAAGGCCGAGAACGGCGTACACCGTCTGGTGCGCATCTCTCCGTTCAACTCCCAGGGCAAGCGCCAGACGACCTTCTCCTCCGTATTCGTGTATCCCCTCGTGGATGACAGCATAAATATAGAGATAAAGGATTCCGACCTGGAGTGGGACACCTTCCGCAGCGGCGGCCACGGCGGCCAGAACGTGAACAAGGTCGAGACCGGCGTGCGCGTGAGGCATCTTCCGACAGGCATTGTCGTGGAGAATACCGAGGGCCGCACGCAGATAGGCAACAAGGAGAACGCCCTGCGCATCCTCAAGTCGCGCCTCTACGATCTGGAACTCCGCAAGCGCCAGGAGAAGCAGGCCGAGCTGGAAGGCCAGAAGAAGCGCATCGAGTGGGGCTCGCAGATACGCTCGTACGTGCTGCATCCGTACCGGATGGTGAAGGACCTGCGCACCGGCTATTCGACCGCAGACACACAGGGCGTGCTCGACGGCGACCTGAACGAGTTTATGCGCCGTCTGCTGATGCAGCAGGGGAGCGGCAGCTCCGTTCCCGTGGAGGACATAGACTGAGCGGCCTGAAAGCAAACAGACGATATTAATATCATAACACATTATGGCAGAATTCAAATATGCACCGATGTTCCAGCTCGGTCCGGACGAGACCGAGTATTACAGGATTCCGGATTCGGAAAAACTGGTCAGCGTCTCCGATTTCGAAGGCCATCCGATCCTGAAGATAAAGGAGGAGGCTCTCAGCCTTATGGCCCGCACGGCTTTCCGCGACGTGTCCTTCCTTCTTCGCCGCTCCCATAACGAGCAGGTGGCGAAGATACTGCGTGACCCGGAGGCTTCGGAGAACGACAAGTACGTCGCCCTCACCTTCCTGCGCAACGCTGAAGTGGCCTCCAAAGGCAAACTCCCTCTCTGTCAGGACACAGGCACCGCCATCATCCACGGCGAGAAGGGCCAGCAGGTCTGGACCGGAGGCTGCGACGAGGAGGCTCTCTCCCTGGGAGTGTACAAGACCTACACCGAGGAGAATCTCCGCTACAGCCAGAACGCCCCTCTGGATATGTACAGGGAAGTGAACACCAAGTGCAACCTTCCGGCCCAGATAGACATAGAGGCCTGCGAAGGGATGGAATACCGCTTCCTCTGCGTCACCAAGGGCGGCGGCAGCGCGAACAAGACCTACCTCTATCAGGAGACCAAGGCACGCATCCAGAATCCGGGAACCCTCGTTCCTTTCCTCGTGGAGAAAATGCGCAGCCTCGGCACTGCGGCCTGCCCTCCTTACCATATCGCATTCGTGATCGGGGGAACCTCCGCCGAGAAGAATCTGCTCACCGTGAAGCTCGCGAGCACGCACTACTATGACGCGCTCCCGACGAGCGGAGACGAGACCGGTCGCGCTTTCCGCGATGTGGAGCTTGAGGAGCAGCTGCTGCGGGAGAGCCGCAAGATCGGCCTCGGCGCACAGTTCGGCGGCAAGTATATGGCGCACGATGTCAGGGTGGTGCGGCTTCCGCGCCACGGTGCGAGCTGCCCTATAGGTCTGGGTGTGAGCTGCTCGGCGGACAGGAACATCAAGTGTAAGATAGACAGGGAAGGCGTGTGGATCGAGAAGATGGACGA
This sequence comes from Bulleidia sp., assembly GCA_963656985.1. GTDB lineage: Bacteria > Bacteroidota > Bacteroidia > Bacteroidales > UBA932 > Cryptobacteroides. The sequence goes on from CAVKLO010000064.1 coordinate 3,782, forward strand.
CAAGCCTTACGAACTCATCCCGGAGGAGCTCCGCCGGGCGGGCGAGGGCGAGGCCGTGAAAGTAGATCTGAACAGGCCGATGCGCGAAGTCTGCGCACAGCTGAGCAAGTACCCTGTCAGCACGCGACTGAGCCTTAACGGTACCATCATCGTGGGCCGCGACATCGCGCACGCCAAACTCAAGGCCAGACTCGATGCGGGCGAAGATCTTCCGCAATATATGAAGGACCATCCTATCTACTATGCAGGCCCGGCCAAGACCCCTGCCGGTATGCCTTGCGGCTCTATGGGACCTACCACGGCGAACCGTATGGACCCTTATGTGGACGAATTCCAGTCGCACGGCGGCTCGCTGATTATGCTCGCCAAAGGCAACCGCACTCAGCAGGTCACTGACGCGTGCCGCAAGCACGGCGGATTCTACCTCGGCTCCATCGGCGGCCCGGCCGCCATCCTCGCTCAGAACAACATCCGCAGCATCGAGTGCGTGGAGTATCCCGAGCTCGGAATGGAGGCGATATGGAAAATCGAAGTCGTGGATTTCCCGGCGTTCATTCTCGTGGATGACAAGGGCAACGACTTCTTCAAGCAGTTGGGATTTTAGGATTGGCCGCCGGGGCGTGCGCGCGCCCCGGCGGCCTTTAAATTTACCCTTATGGAAACTCCTTTCGTGTACGACAGGTACGTCACCGGCAAGAACTTCATCGGGCGGCGCGGCGAGAGTATGACTCTTGCGAATCTGCTGTCCGCCGGCGAGAATGTCTGCATCTACGAGCCTCCGAAGAGCGGAAAGATGTCGCTGGTGGAGCAGACTCTCTTCAATATGCGCGTCCGTGGAGAGCATTTTCTGGTCGCGGAGGTGGATCTGCTGGATGTCAGAAGCTGCGAGGCTCTGCTCAGGCGTTGGGCCGGAGCCGTGATACGCTGCTACGCCGCCACGCCCGCGGAGTATGAGACTCTGGCGGAGACTCATCTTGCGGGCGGCCATCTGCTTTTCGACGAGGAGGCATATCAGCTCCGGGACGAGGTGCTTTCCGTGGCGGGAGAGCCGGACGAGAATGATATAAGGGCCGCCCTGACACTTCCTTACGCTCTGGCGCGGGGAGGGGAGTCGCGGCTTGTCGTCCTGGTGAGCGAGTTCCAGAACATCGAGTTCTGCCCCGAGGGGGAGAGGATTTTCAAGATATTGGAGTCAGTTTTCAGCTCGGTTTCGGACTCCGCGCAGAACAAGTCCTGTCAGATGATACTCTGCGGCTCGCGCGTGAACGCGATGAAGGAGATCTTCGAGCACCGCAAGTTCTTCTACCGCCAGGTGGAGCATCTGCCGCTGCAGAAAGTGGAGGAGAAGGAGATTATCGACCACATCATCAAGGGTTTCCTTTCGAGCGGCAAGGTCATCGACCGCAATCTGCTCTACGGCGTGTGCCGGCTTTTCGACAACAATCTCTGGTACATAAACCACTTCACGTCCATCTGCGACTCGCTTTCGAAGGGCTACATAATGGAGCCGGTGCTGATCGACGCGCTGGATATGCTGATGTCTATCCACGAGCCCCGCTTCATCGCGGCTATGGACAGCCTGACCACTTTCCAGGTGAACCTTCTGCGGGCCGTGGTGGAAGGGCATACCAAGTTCAGCAGCTCCGAGGTCATCGCCCGCTACGGGCTGAATTCTTCAGCCAATGTGCGCCGTCTCAAGGACGCTCTCTGCAAGAAGGAGATATTGACTTTCGACGAGCAGGACGAGCCTTGGATAATGGATCCGCTCTTCAAGTATTGGGTGATGAAGAAGTACTTCCGAATGAAAGTGGAGCTTCAGTGAGAAGCTGTGTCTCGGAACGTCCGCCCGTTTTCCACGTCATTGCCGGCCCGAGTTCCACGAGATTGCCGGCCCGATCGGCAATCCCTCCGTCCACGCCCCCGTTTTCGCAGCTGAGCCCATATATTCCCGATTTTTTCAATTTAGTGATGAATACAAAATCAGTAGGAATCACTATCTTTGTGGGATTCATAAAAGCACATTATGGCACAGAAAGCATCTATCCCGAAGGGCACGAGAGACTTCGGCCAGAGGGAAACTGCCGAGAGGAATTACATTTTCGACACCATCAAGAGCGTGTTCCGCACCTACGGATACAGCCAGATAGAGACTCCGGCGATGGAGAATCTCAGCACCCTGCTCGGCAAATACGGCGAGGAGGGCGACAAGCTCCTTTTCCGCATATTGAACTCCGGAGACGCGTTCTCGGGCATCGACTACGACAGTTACAGGGTCGAGGGCGACGAGAATGCCTATAACAGCAAGGCCCTTTCCCTGAAAGTCTGCGACAAGGGGCTCCGCTACGACCTCACCGTGCCTTTCGCCCGCTATGTGGTCCAGCACCGCTCCGAACTGACTTTCCCGTTCAAGCGTTACCAGATTCAGCCCGTCTGGCGTGCTGACCGTCCCCAGAAGGGACGCTACCGCGAATTCTACCAGTGCGACGTGGATGTCATCGGGTCCCGTTCCCAGGTCAGCGAGCTTGAGCTCGTGCAGATCGTGGACCGGGTGTTCCGCCTGCTCGACGTGCGCGTGCTCCTGAAGGTCAATAACCGCAAGGTCCTCGGCGGTCTCGCCGAAATCTGCGGCTTCCCGGAGAAGATGATTGACATCACCATAGCCATCGACAAACTCGACAAGATAGGCTTCGACGCCGTCCGCGAGGAACTTCTCGCCAAGGGTCTGACCGAGCAGGCCGTCGCCGTGCTCCGTCCGGTTCTTGAACTCGGCGGCAGCACCTCCGAGAAACTCTCTCTGATGCGCTCCCTGATGAACGGAGGAAGCGCCTCGGGAATCGTTTCGGAAACAGGCCTGAAGGGCCTCGACGAGCTGGAAGAGCTCTTCGGACTCATCGATGCGGCTTCTGTGGGAATCGATGTCGAGATAGACCTTTCATTGGCCAGAGGCCTCAATTATTATACGGGGGCGATTTTCGAAGTCAAGGCCCTCGACTGGCAGATAGGCAGCATCTGCGGCGGCGGACGCTATGACAACCTCACCGGCATCTTCGGGCTTCCGGACGTGTCGGGAGTAGGCATTTCTTTCGGCGCGGACCGCATCTACGATGTGCTGAAGGGTCTGGACAAGTTCCCGGCGACGCTCTCCGTCAGCACCTTGCTCTTCGCCTATATGGGTGAGGCGGAGCTGAAATACATTCTTCCGGTGGCGGCGGCCCTCAGGGCCGAGGGAGTGTCCGTGGAAGTGTATCCGGATGCCGCCAAGCTGAAGAAGCAGTTCGAATACGCTGAGCACAGAAACATCCCGTTCCTGTCCATAAACGGTGGGGATGAGGCCGCCTCCGGCATCGTCCAGATAAAGAACCTCGCTTCCGGAGAGCAGAAGAAATTCGCCTTGGAGGACATCGCCGCTATGCTCGACTTTCTCGGTGGGCGCTAGCTGTAACGACTCGGAGGGCATCGCCGCTATGCTTCGGCTTTCCCGGGCAGACGCGAGCCGGAATGCCCCGGCCTTGCGGCCAATCCCGGATTCTTCCTATACCCCTTTTTTCCGGGAAAAATTACGACATTTTTTCGGAAAACGCTTGCCGTTTCAGAAAATATGTGTACATTTGCAGTCCAACATCGCGGGATAGAGCAGTTGGTAGCTCGTCGGGCTCATAACCCGGAGGTCAGAGGTTCGAGTCCTCTTCCCGCAACCAATTAGTTTTCATGCTGATATAG
>CAVKLO010000065.1:0-7494 GCA_963656985.1 Bulleidia sp.
TGTATCAAGAAGCATCGCCTTGTCCCTCAGGCTGTTGCCGAAAGTATATGTATATGAGGCCTGCTCGGAGGCATCAGCCGCACAGGAGGATATCAGCTGGGCCGCGATGTTCTTTTTGCCGCACACGGCGTAGGCGGCGGCAAGCCTGCGGCAAGCCTGCGGAGTCATCGCCGGAGCGGATTTCAGACGGTTCATCGCGCCCTCGTCGGCAGCTCCGGCAAGAGCCAGAACATAGAGACGGTACGCCTGCTGCAGGTCGTACTGCGCATACTGCTCGCCGTGCCTGTAGTTCGACACGCATTTCTTCTGGAAACGCTTCCACGAGGAGAGCACTCCCTTGTTCACGCTGAAGCCCCTTTCCGCAGCCGCCGCGAGGAACTGACCCGTCATAGAGGTCGCCCATTCGTTCGCATAGGACATTCCCGGCCAGTAAGCTATACCTCCGTCGGCGAGCTGTCTGGAGTAGAGTTCCTGCAGGATGAGCGGAATCTGTGCATCGGCGCGCTCCGCATTGTCTTCGCTCAGATAAGGTCTGGAGTAAATCAGAGCCATACCTCTGGCGGCGAGCTGCTCGCTGCAGCTGTATTGGTAGCCGGAGGCGAAGTAGCACAGAGAGTTGAAGTCCACCGAAGGGAAGTTGCTGAGCGTGAGCTGCGCACGGTTCTCCCCGTCCGGAACGGACGGAGTGAATGTCACAGTCTTGCTCTCGCCCGGCGCGAGCAGATACGCAAGCGTGCGGGTGGTCGCCGGAAGCGGGTGCACCACTGCGACACTTATGGTCTCGGAAGTCCTGTACGAGCCGCACTCGGCGCTGACGGTAATCTTCGCCGTACCTGTGCCGCCGGTGGCGGCCAATGCGAACCGGGCCATCGCGTCCCCCGGACGGGCGAAGTCGAGAGCCTCCGAAGCGGAGCCTTGAATCTCCACCGGACCCTCCGCCTTCACGCTCACGCGCACATTCTTCATATCGTCCTCCATCGCGAAGACGTTCACCGGCAGAGTCACCTTGTCTCCGGCCGCGATGGTGCGCGGCAGAGTAGGAAGCAGCATCAGAGGCGAGCGCACAGGCACGGTCTTCTCGGCATTGCCGTAGGAGCCGTCCTGCCCCGCCACAAGCATCACGCGTACTGAGCCGACATACATCGGGAGCTTGATCTTGTGGACTTTCTCCCCCCGGTTCAGCTCGAAAGGCCCGTAGAAGCGCACTACAGGGTTGAAGCGGTTATCTTTGCGGGCCCCGGAAACGATTTCACCGTCGCCTCCGATGCCGGCGAGCGGCGAGAACTTGCCGCTGAACGCTCCGAACACATCGTCATAGAGATCCCAGGTCTTCACCCCGAGCGCCTCCCGGGCATACATCGCACTGTAAGGGTCCGGAGTCCTGAAAGCGGTAAGGTCGAGCAGTCCCTCGTCCACCACCGCGAGAGTATACGTCATCGGACGGCCCTTCTTCTCGCGGACCTTCACGCTGAACTCCTCCTGCGGCCGTATCACATCAGGCAGGGAAAGTACAGGTTCGAGCCTGGCGTCCGGATTCTGCACCAGCACAGGCTGGACTCCGTACATACGGACAGGAAGGTCGTTGCCGGCATCCTTGCGGCTCTGGAGCATAGTGACGTGCACGTAGAAGTTCGGCGTCATATCCTCCGTAACCTTGATCACGTGCCTTGTGTCCCGCTCCTCGTCGGTCTTCACCCAGCTGCGGGAAATCACGCCGCGTCCGTTCTCCAGCGAGACGAGGGCCCGACCTGCCTTCGCCGCCGGGATATAGACCGTCACCTCGTCGCCGACCTTGCACTCCCTGCGGTCGAGACTGAAGGAGAGCATAGTGAGAGAGGACGGGTCATTCTTTTCCGAACGTCCGCGCCAGCTAGGCCAGTCCACATAGAAGATTCCGCCTGAGGCGTGTCCGCTGTCCAGATCCTTGACATACAGAAGGAAACGTCCCCACTCGGGATACTCCAGACGGAAAGGTACAGTGGCCGGAGAAGTCGAAGAAGTCAGAGTCCCCTGACTTACCGGGACGGAGCTCTTGCCGTTCACATAAGAGCTGAGAGATTCTCTGCGGCTCTCCCACCACCAGCTCCAGTCCATCTTGTAGATACGGTATTCGAGCCTGTCGCCCGATACGGGTCTGCCCCGGCTGTCGAGTACCACTATCGGGAAATTCAGGTCAGTGTCCGTCTCCTGCCACTCGGAAGGCAGCTTCACGCCCACATAGGAACGGAACGGGGAGAAGAGCTCCGTGCACGTGGCTATGCTCGCGTCTCCGCCCGGCTCCATCACGCGGGTGACGATATTCGCGTTCATCATTCCCGGAGCTGAAGGCACCTCGGAGATCTTCACGCTCACGCGGGCGCGGCCCGAGTTGTCGAGAGTCGTGGTATAGACGTCCCAATCCGCCATATCATAGGACGAAATCGGATTCTGGAAATTATAGCCTTCATAGCCGCTGAATGCAGCTTTCCTGCGGCTGAGGGTCATCGTGGAAACGACCTTCAGCCCCGAGGCCGCCGGTCCCGTGAGCCAGTTCGAACTTACATCGAAACGGGTCACGCCGCCCGCCTGTATGATTTCGTCCGAAAGCTCCACATTCACTTTCAGCCTGTTCGCCTTTACCGTCTCCATAGGAAGAGCTTTATGGAAGCTGGCGCCTCCGACCTTGACATAGGCGTTCCAGGTTCCGGTAGGGTCGCTTTCACGGGTAGGGATGTCGAACACGTAAAGCCCGTTCACCCCGGAAGTGTTCACCTGCTTGGAGTAGAACTGCCCTTGAGGTGTGTAAAGTTCCATAGTGACAGGATGATGGCGCGGCACGGCCTTCCCCCTGTCCTCTATCATAGCCGACACGTGCAGCGTGTCGCCCGGCCTCCAGACTCCCCTCTCCCCGTAGATATAGGCCTTCATTCCGGAAGACAGCTCCTGTCCTCCCACATCGAAGCGGCTGAGGGACTTCTCCTCGCCGTCCACGGTGCGCAGATACCCGATCCTATCGTCCTTGCGGACCGTGAACACGAAAGGCTTGACGGAAGTCCGCAGGTGCGCGAAGCCCTTGCCGTCAGTCTTGGCGCCGGCGATCTCCTGCAGCTGGTAGCTGTAGGCCGTCACCTCCGCGAAAGAGAGAGGCTCAGTAGTGGCTAACTCGTTAGCGGTCACCCAGTAGTCCCCCCCGCCGGCACTCTTTACGATGATGCCGACATCGGAAGCGAGCAGAGAGCATTTCGGGAAGCGCTCGGATATCATATAATATGACGGAGTGGTCGGATCGTCCCGATCATCCCAATCATAAAGCTCCCAGTCGTAATAATTGTCGTAATAGTATGCGTTGGGACGGTCCCAGACCTTCTCGTCTTCCTCAGTGAGGGAGCCCTGGGAAGGGCTCACCATAGCGGACAGACCGGAATCCGTGGCGATGGCTCCGCCGTAGAGGGAATATTCCCGGCGGAAAGAGAGGGTGATGCGGTAGAGAGCCCCCGGTTCCTTTTTGAAGAACGGACTGAGGTCGATGGAGAAATCCTGCCATTTGTGCAGGTCCTTGCCCGGGTCTGAGTCCAGACGGACCGTACCCTTATAGACCATACGGCCGCTGCGGCGGATGTCATTGCCGTCGCTCAGACGGGAATTGTCCTGGAGGTACATCAGCATATTGTTCGCGTACACCCTGATGACGCTCACGTCCACGGCCGAGAGGTTCACGGCACGCAGCGGAAGGACCACTTCGGCCGCGTCCGGCAGGATGGAACCGGTGAAGGCGAGCTTCACAGCGGGAGCAATGTCCTCCCGGCGGAAAGTCTTGGTGTATTCCTGTCCGAGAGCCTTCCCGTCAGCGTTTTTCAGCAGGGACGACACGGTGAGCCGCACATCTGAGGCGGAGCCGCGCTCGAAGAAGAGTTTTACCCTGTTGCCCTTGACATCCATATAGCTCCTGCCTTCCGCATCGGTGTAGATGAGTCCCTTGTAGTCGCGCGAGGCATCCAGAAGCCCGGAAAGGCGTATGTCAGCATAGCAGTCTCCGTCCTCCACGAGTTCGGCCGAGATGACGCCGAACTCCGATGTCGGAGGAAGCGCGACCTGCTGGGAATATCCGTCCTTGTAGCCGAGGGAAGATGCGTCCACGGTGAGTTTCAACTGCGAAGGCGAGTCCGTAACCGCGATTCCGCTGACCGTGAAGCCCAGCGAAGAGCCGCTGCCCGGGAGAATCTCCACACTCGGAGCGGCCCCGTGACACTTTACCGAAATGATGTCGGAGGCATCTGCGGCTTCCACCGGCTCGCTGAACTGTATCTTTCCCTCCAGCTGATAGAATTCAGGCTCGGAAGGATCGATGAAGAGGCTCAGACCGCTGACGGAGAATTGCCTGCGTGCGACGCGGAATGAGAAGTCGAACTTTCTGAGAGACTTCTCGCTCACTCCGGCCACATCGCCGAGCCGGAAGGTGGCCTTGTAAGTGGCTCCCTGTTTCAGCGCTCCGCTTTCGGGGATGAACTCTATTCGGGAGGCGGATACCCAGTGCGCACTGCCCTTTAGCGAAGGGCTGAACGAAAACAGCGCGTCCGGGTCCGCGGAACTGTCCACGTCGGAAGCGAAATCGATGCGTATGGACGAATCCGGAGATATCGTGCCGCCCGTGTAGGCGTACACGTAGTCGATGAATGCGGCGGCAGGAGCCTGTAGTCCCTTTCCGTTACCGCAGCCGCCGAGAAGAGGCAGCAGCGCCAGCGCCAGCGAGGGCAGAAGCGCAAGTTTCGAAGCAAGTTTAAGATTCATACTCATATTTCAGTCATTTTTTTAAATTTCCGTCATTCGGCCTTACGGCCGATCCCGTCCCCCGTGTCAGCATTGGCCGCAGGCCGCGGAGTCCTTGCGTCCGCGGGCGGACAGGGGCCCGATGCTCCGGCGGAAAGCTCCGCGTAGGTCGGAACGCACGCCGAGCGCTCCCAGGAACTCTTCCCGCAAAGGCAGACGACGGTGGAACGTCCGCCGGTGAGAATCAGGCAGCCGACTCCGAGCAGCGCTCCGTAGCGCAGCGCCTGGGCGAGCACCTCGCCGGTCAGCGCCACTTCGGGCCTTTTGCACTCCACTATGGCCGCGGGGATGCCGCCCCGGCCGTACACCACTATGTCGGCGCGGTAGGTCTTGCCGCCCGGACATTCGAGCCTCACCTCGCTCATCATCTGGTGCATAGGCACGCCCCGGTTCTCGTGCAGATAGCGTATGAACCACTGGCGCACCCTCTCTTCCGGAGTGAGCGCCACGTCCTTTTTCCTCAGCGGGTCCCATATCGTTTCCACTTTGCAAATATATAACAACTCGCCGTACTTTTCGCAAAGGAATGCTGCGGATTGCTTTTTTGCGCTTCACTATCGTCAGTTGCCACGCGCTCTTGCATTATATGATGTTTATCCATAACTTTGTCAAGTTTAATCTAAAACAGTCGAAACGATGACTTCCATTATTATCATTGCTATTGTCGCCCTCCTGATTCTGTGGGCAATCGGTGTTCAGAGAAGACTTGTAAAGCAGGATGAACTCTGCAAAAATGCTCTCAGCCAGATCGGCGTGCAGCAGTCCAGCCGCTGGGATGCCCTCACAGCTCTCGCGGAGCTCGTGAAATCCTACAACGAATACGAATTCGACGCCCTGATGAAAATCATCGGGCAGCGCAAGCCGGTGGACAGAAGCAGCAGTCCGGAAGAAGTGGACGCGCAGGAGAATGCGCTCCGAAATCTCGCCGTGCAGGTGACAGCCGTAGCCGAGCAGTATCCGGCCCTCAAGTCGAACGAGAACTACACCAAGACTATGGACAGCGTGAACCTATATGAGAATCAGGTCCGGATGAGCCGTATGGTGTTCAATGACAGCGTGACCCTGATGAACCGTCTGGTGCGCCAGTTCCCAAGCTCGATAATGGCGGGCATACTCGGATTCAAGGAAAAGGACTACCTTCAGGTAGAGACTCAGAAGACGCAGATGCCTTCGATGAAGATATGATTGGGAGAGTCATAGGATTGGTCGCGGCCGCCCTTCTGGCGGCTGCGCCGCTTTGTCTTGCCGGAACTGAAATTTACGGTATCGATGTCGATGTGGCTCTGAGCCGGGACGGGACCGCTCTGGTGAAGGAAACCTGGGATGTGGACGTGTCCGGCATCACGGAATGGTATCTGGTGCGCGGGAATCTCGGCGACATAGAGATTTCGGGGCTGCAGGTGCGCGAGGGCGACAGGGATTTCCTGAACGAGGGGGCCTGGGACGTGGACAGGAGCATCCGGCAGAAGGCCTTCCGCTGCGGGATAGTGGAAAAAAGCGACGGCTGCGAGATCTGCTGGGGCGTGGGAAGCGACGGCAGGCACGTCTTCACCGTCTCCTACGCGATGTCGAATGCGGTGAAGAGTCTGCGGGACTACGATATGCTGCATATGCAGCTGGTCTCGCCGGGTCTTTCGTCCGAGCCCGAGAGGGTGATGGTGAGCATCTCCGCCCCCGTGCAGCTCGACACTTCGGTGGCGAGGATATGGGGCTTCGGCTATCACGGGACCAGCGGATTCGAGGACGGGAAAGCGGTGTTCGACGCCTCGGGCGGCCTGGAATATGAAGGCTCGGTCATCGTGCTGCTGCGCTTCGACAAGGGCATCTTCGAATCGGGCAGCGTGCAGGACAGGCCTTTCGAGGAGGCGCTGAATACCGCTATGGAAGGGGCTTCGTTCTCCTCCCGCAGCCTCGGAGATCTGCTCTACGACATCTTCCTCACCATCGTGGGCGCACTGACCGTGTTCCTCGTGCCGGTTCTGATCTTCTGGAAGGGGATGAGCGGCAGCGGCGGCGGCAAGCCGGGCAGTCTCAGCATCAGAAGATTTCTGGGCAAGAAGCCGAACGAGATAGTCTGGTGCAGGAGCATACCGTTCGGGGCGGACCTTCTGAAATGCAACTACATCACCCAGTGCGCGGGTCTGAACGGAGGGGACAGGACTCTGTCCGCCGCACTGATACTGAAGCTGCTGCAGGACGGATACCTGACCACGCGCAAGGACGCGGACGGCAAGGTGGAGATTATGTTCAGCGAAGGTGCGGACACTTCGCGTCTCAGCCCGACCGCAGCCGAGCTGCTGTCAATGATGCGCGAAGCTTCCGGGAAGGACAATATACTTCAGGACAAGGAGTTCAGCCGCTGGGCCAAAAGGCACGGCTCCAAGGTGAGCAGGTGGACCAAGCGGTCTATGAAAGACGGAAAGGCCGGCCTTGAGGGAAGCGGAGACCTCGACGGGAGCAAGCTCACCGCCGCCGGAAAGGAGAAGGCCTGGCAGCTGGTGGGCTTCAAGAAATATCTGCAGGACTATACCCTTCTGAAAGAACGTCATACCGAAGAGGTGGTGCTCTGGAGAGATTATCTCTGTCTGGCCGCCCTGTTCGGAATAGCCAAGAAGGTGGCGAAAGAGCTTAAAGACATTAATCCGGAGGCCTTCGAGCAGGCTACAGGCTACGACTACGGCACTATGG
>CAVKLO010000066.1:0-7445 GCA_963656985.1 Bulleidia sp.
GAGATGTAGAGCGCCTTGTCGGTCGAGCGGTTCTTGACGGTGATGTTGACAAGTCCGCAGACCCGGACGAGTTCGGCGCTGACTCGGTTTACTCCCAGTCCTACGTTTATGGACTTGGCAAGGGAGAGGGGCATACCATCGGCATCAGCATATTCCGGCACCGTGCCGGCCTTGGTGAGGGTGGCCTTGAGGAAGCTGTTGTCTATGGTGCTGTTCTCGACATAGGAACTGAGCGCCGTACTGTTGGCAAGGAAATACAGCGTATATTCGCCTCTGTCCACCTTGGCGAAAGTCACTGTGGCGGTCGCCGCAGCGGGGGTCAGGGATGCGTACTTGACGACCTTATTGCTGCCATCCACCATCCACACGCGCAGATTCACCATCAAGTCTCCGTCCTTGGCGCTTCTGGTCTCTGCGGGGCCGATACGAATCTCCAGAGTCTCCTCACCTTCTCCGCTCCCGGACGACTGCGGAAGCCTCTCGCAGGAGGAGCAGAGCAGCGCTGCGAGCAGCAGAAGGGGGAAGAGTATATATCGAGGCGATGTTCTCATAATCAGATGTTTATGTCGATGGTGGATTGAACTTCGTTCCAGTCTTTTATGCTTACAACGATCTCCACGCTGGACTTTTCGATGAGAAGAGTGTAGGTGTATATCTTGCCCGGCTCCCACTCTATGCCGGGAAGGACGGCGGTATTATCCACATTGCCTCCACCGGTGGTCTTGAAATGCACCGCCGTGCCGCCGTAGCGCGGGTCACTGCAGGTCTGGGGGATGGCGAAGACGACATTGTCCGTATCGGACGAACCGAATATGTCCACAGGCTCGACGGAGGAGGCGGCGTCGGGATTATAGACTCCGAAGGTGCGAGATGTGGTGCTCGTGTAGAATGAGGTGGACGAATCGAACGCGTCAGCCGACCAGGTGATGAGCGGAGAGAGGTAATCGCCCGGAGTGTGCGTGTAGTTCAGAAGTCCGGCCGCCTGGATTCCCGTGAGGTGGAATTCCGTGAGCACGTCGGTGGTGCCTTCTTCCACCGTCTTGTTAAACGCGATGCGGAAACGAAGTGCCGACAGAGCGTGCCGGAAGCTCATAGGTACGCGCGCCGTGCCTTCGGGGTCGGTGGCGGGATGGCGCGTAGCGAAGGCGACGAGCAGGTCGTACTGGTCTTCGATGATACGGTAGCTGATCGTTATTCCGTCGGCGGTCGATCCTCCCGTCTCTACAGAGGCTGTGTAAGGATGATAGGCTCTGAAGCGGTAGTACATATTCCGTTTCCAGTAGTATTTGGGATCGGTGCCCGTGCGGGTGTATTCCCATTGGCTGTTGGCGGTGCTGTAGCTGACTTTCAGGGCAGACGAGTTGTCGAAGACGTTAGTCGTTCCGGTGGCTGCGCCCTTGGTGGAAGAATACAGCCCATAGACTCCGAACGGGGCGGCGGTGAGATTAGTGCTTGTGGTCTTGGTGCCTCTGGTCTGCGGCACGTCAGCCCCGGCAAGAGCCGGCGCATTGTCCTGAGTCGGGCGCTGTCCGGACTGTTCCGCCGCGCTCTTGGCTTCCGCAGCAAAAGAGATGGCCATACCATCCTCGGCGGCCTGCTTCTGACAGGCGGCGAGCAGGACGGCGGCGAGGATGAGGGTATATTTCGCTGTGACTCCTCTCTTCATATCATTCTCCTCCGATATTTATCGTATAAGAACCTCCATCTGTCCAGTCGGCGACTGAGGCGTCGAACTCGATAGGCTCGTTCTCCTCGCCGATGACAAGATTGTAGGTGTAGTGGTGTCCGATGGCCCAGAGGTAGGAGGCGATGCCGTCGAATGTCTTCTCGGCACTGCTCGGAGTGCCTGGGTAGCCGCCGATGGCGGTGTCGTAGTAGGCATACTCCACATATATCGAGGCGGCGACGGTTCTGCTGTCAGTAGTGGCGGTATATTTGTTCAGCACCTGAGGTATCACGAGCAGGCCCGAGGTTCCGCTGAAGACAGCGGCCTTCTCCGTGATGATCTGTCCGGCGGAGTTCTCGAAGATTACGATCTCTTCCAAGTCATTTCTGGAACCCCAGGACTCAGCAGTTGCAGTGCCTCCGGCAGCAGCTTCCGAAGCCGAGGTATAGGTACCTCCGGTGAAAATGTTTCTCAGGCTGATTCTATATATCTTAGGCTCCTGTCCAGTCGTCGGGACGGTGCCGCTGCTGGCCTGCACGGTCAGCTTGGCGAGCTTGTGGCGGAAGAGGGTCGGGACTCCGAGATAGCCATAGGTGGTGGAGTTGGCAGTGCGGTCGGAAGTCAAGTCGGCCACCATAAAGTCGATGTCCTGATGGGTGGTCTTGTTTAGTTTCCAGTTGGTGAGGGTGACGCCGTCTTTGGTGACGGAGATGCCGTCAGTGCTTGTCGCGCCTGCCACAGGGATGGATGCCGGAGAGTAGGAACGGAAGCTCAGGCTTCCCACTTTCGGCCAGTAGTAATGATTCGAGGCGTCGCGCCAGACGTTTGAACCGGTGTCGTAGCTGATGGTGGCATCGGTGAAATACGGCACTGCGTCGGCCTTGTCACTTGTCCAGGTCTTGCCGGCAGGAAGATACCAGGCGTAGGACTTGAAGGTTTCGGAAGTGCTGTATGCAGTAGCCGCCTTGGTGCGAGGCTGCTCGAGGGCGACGTTATAGGACAGGCTTGTCCGGCTTTCCGCCTGCACGTTCTCCACCTTGGTGCACGCCCCAGCGAGCGGGAGCAGTGCCGCCGCCGCGAGTAAAGATATGCCGAAATGCCCGATGTCCATATTGTTTTCTTTTCTGGTGCCCGGAGGAGGTATCACCCTCCTCCGGGCTATGATGATTCGAAGTGGAAATTACTCGATGGTATAAGTATGGAGGTCAGTCACCCAATCCTCTACGCTTGGAGCCCAGTAAATCTGACGGTCTTCAAGGTTAATATAGATGCGGTAGATGATCTTCTTATTCTGAGCGATCTCGATACCGGCTGTAGAAGCGCCCGTGGTGCCGCCGTGGATAATGTAGAGATCCACATCCTCGGTCACATTCTCGGTAGCGTAGTTAACGGCATCCGTGTAGGTGAGTACCTGATACTCGAGATGGAGGTATGGCTTGTCAAGGCTTGTGACAGCAGTTCTTTCGGTAAGAGGCTGAGGAAGCACGAGAACATAAGGATTGGCGTTGGCAGTGTGCTCGTTGTTGAATGAAAGCTCGAACTTGGAGTTGTCTGTGAACTGCTCCGGATTACCGGAGTTATCAGCCGTATAGTCATACCATACATAAGCATCCTTCGGAGTATTATGATTCGACCAGACTGAAGAAGGGGCATCAGTGTTGGTCGATGCATATGTGAAGTCGCCTTTGGTGTTGAGCTTATTGATGGACACTTTCTTGAGCTTGAAGACAACGTCGCCGGCCTGATACTCCTTGCCAGAGGTGCCATCGTGTCCATTGGCGTAGTCGTGCCTATGGAGGACACCGGATATGTTCTTGACAGTCTTAAGGTTGACGCTGTCAATCTGCGAGAGTTTGTGCTGGAAGACGGTAGGAACTCCTGTATATCCACCGTTAGTCTCATTGGCCATTTTATTCTTACTCTTGGTGACATCTGCTACCATAAGGTCAGTGAGCTGATGAGCATCGACATCGTAGCCTGTGATAGTGATACCGTCGTTGTCGGTTCCGGCGGAGATGGCAATTGGAGTAGTGGTTGAAGCGGCTTCCTGATAATAGTATGGACTGTATGCGAAGAAGGTCAGGCTACCTGACTTTGGCCAGTAATATGGTTTTGCGGTAGTCCAAGTAGATACGCTGGAGTCATAGCTGATTTCGCTGATAGGAATGTAGAGTTTTGTGTTGGCATCTGACGATTTGGCATTCCAAGTACCCTCAGGTACATAGTACGCGAGAGAACCGAAGACAGGATAGGTGGTCTCATACTTCGCACCGTCAATCAGCGTCCTCGTGGAGAGTTTGCTGTTGAGCGGAGTGAAGCTGATCTGCTGAGGATTACTCTGCTGAGGAGTAACCTCGGTCTTGGTGCAGGCGGCGAGCAATGCGAGCGCCGGGACTGCAAGGAGTAGGATTTTTTTCATTATTATTTGATTTTTAATTGTTTGTTGCTGCTGTATTATGCTGCGGGCCGGGTCTGCGCTTTCGCGCGGCGGTCGGCTTCTATTATATGTTGAATTCGCCGGTGCCCTTAACCCAGTCCGTTACATCCGGATCCCAGAGGATCTCTTTGAGACCGAGGGTGATGTTGAGGGTGTACTCTTTACCGTTCACCCAACTGGCGTCATAAATCTTGTAGAGCGACCCTACGGCGGTGACGGTCTCCGTGACAGCCGTGCCGGTGTAGTTGGTGGTTATGGTATAGACTACCTCGATTACCGGAGTGTCAGCAGAGATAGTGGTGACAGTCGCAAAGGTCTGAGGAAGCACGATGCGGTAGTCACCCGTTGCAGGCGTGAGGGTCTGAACATCTTTGGTTACTGTAACCTCGGTTCCACTGTAAGTTGAAAGTTCAGCGGTATTATTCTGATTGCTCCAAGGTGTGGTGCTTGCACTAGGCGAGCCTTGAGTGTAGTCTCCTACAGTATTGACATTCTTGAGCTTGATGGTCTTGAGAGTGAACGTGACGTTCGGATATTTCGTGTCGGTCGCGTCATCATCGGTCTTGACGGTAAATACGAGGTTGGAGAGTACGTGCTTGAAGATGGTAGGAACGCCCTTTGCCCATTCACTGCCACTCCCACCGGTATAGGAAACGGTATTTTGAGTCTGGTCCGCTTTCATATCGGCCACAAGGAGGTCCTTGTTAGGATTTTTGGTAATATCGTAGTCTGCTACCGCAATGCCTGTGCCGACTGCGCAGGATAATGTGCCGCCGCCTGTCTCAATCTTCGGGTCTGAGGTATTATCGCTCCAGGCGAAGAAGGTGAGGCTTCCTTCCTTTGGCCAGTAGTACTTGGTGGTGGTGTTCTTCCAGGCTTTATCCGTGTTGTTGTATTCAATCAGCGAGTTTGCGATGTACGCCTTTCCTGAAGTGTTGTTTGCCGCCCATGTTTGACCTTTCTCAAGGAAATAGGCATAGGAGTAGAATTTGTTGTTCTCATTGAAGTTAGAGGACGCTCTGGTCTCAACAGTCTGGAAAGTAATCTCCTGTGGAACGCTCTCCACCGTGGCTACTTCATTCTTGCTGCAGCCGGCGAGGAGTGCTGCGGCCGCAGGAACTACCATAAGAAATAGTCTGTTTTTCATAATGCTACAAATAATTTTCATTTTTTATTGTTTATAATAATATTTCGTGATTTTCTGTCTCCCAGTCGACTACTTCAGGCTCGAAGCCGCCTCCGCTATCCGGTTTAGGCGGGTCGATATGGATGGTCTCGTCGAGCAGCAGCCAATGGTGGTTGATGCAGTCCTCGCTGAGGAAGAGGTCGGATATGTTGAAGGTGTGCTGCACCTTTCCGCTTCTGGTCTGGAGGTCGAAAGTTACTTCAAGGTCATTGGACGAGGTGTCTGGACGGCCGAAGGTGTTGAAGACGGCACAGATGACAGGCTTGCCGTCATCGTCGCTTTTCTGCATCGTGAAGTAGATGGTGGACTGCGGGTTATCGACTCTCTCGCCGCGCGTTATGTAATTCGCGCTTGACATCCCGGAGAGTACGGCGGAGGCGGAATTGACATATTCCAGCCCTTCCACTTTTATCTGCAGGTAGTAGCTTTCCACTACCGATTTGGCTTCGGTGTTCACGGTGTAGATGCCGGAGTGGTATGGAATCGTCTCTTCAGGGCTTCTGGCGACTACGAGATGGTCCGGACTGTAGGTAAAGCTCTCTCCGGACGGCACTTTAGTCACGTAAGCGCTGGATATGCGATCCGGTACGCTGAGAGGGTAGGCTTCGACAGCGTCCCAGACGTATGGTTCACGTATGAGGGTGGTCTCAGTTCCGAAGTTATAGGCATAGAGCCTGTATGTGCCCGGCGCTATGCTTATATTGCCATAGAAGGCTTTCTGGCCGGTTTCGTCCACTTCGGAGTCTGTGATGTATGTTTCGCAGGCCACTTCGTCAGTGTTTTCGCGGAAAAAGATGACGTGCATCACGTCCATCTGAATCTCGGGTACGGGAATCTTGTCGTTATAGATGTCACAGGTGACATTCATTATGGCTCTGGTGTTTATCTGGACTTTCACTCGGGTGTTGTAGTCCGGGTCTTCCAGCGAGCGTCTCTGGCAGGCGCCAGTCACGAAGGCGGCACACAGCAGGGTCAGGACGACGCTCATCGCATCTTCCTTCAGTGTCTTTATGTACCGCATCGTCTGCATTATATTAATTTAATATAGGTGTGTTTTCTATTGTTTGTTTCCGGTCCGGGTGTCACGGCCGAGCGGGATGACGAGCGAAATCTTCGCTTTCGTCGGGCCGATCCAGGTGACTTTTCCGGTGTTCTGACGGTCCCGGTAGAGATGTTTGTAGTCTTCATCGGGCTGATAGTGCCGGTAGCCGCTGCGCAGATAGCCGACAGAGAGGCTGAACTCCATATTGACCCGGCGGCCGAGCGGAAGCGCGTAGCCGTAGCTGAGGCCCGCCGAGAAGAACTCACCCTGCCAGCAGAAACGGGTGTCCCACTGCAGGTCGTATTTGCCGGACATACCATAGACCCCGAGGTAATGCCCCGTGAGGTAGTCGCGGCGGTCATCGCGTATGAACCACCAGCGCGGTTCCACGCCCATATTCCATATCTGGAAGCAGTATTTCTTTCCGTTCGGTCCCCAGTTCCACCAGGGGAAGTCGTCCTCCAGCGCGAGCGAGAAGCGCTCCCCGAGGGGGAATTCCAATTCGAGATTGACCGCTGTCGCCAGATCGTAGAGCAGGTTCGTTTTGACCGCGGGATACCAACGGCGCGCGGGCGTTTCGGCGGGCGCCTCTTCGGGCAATGTCTCTATGTTTTCCGCCGCCGCTTCTTCGGGTTCGCGGACCTGCGGCTCACGCAACGGGGTCACGCTGAGAGGGTCGTCGCGCAGCGTTATGGCCGGGAGCGGCATCGGTTCCTGCGCATCGGCGGCAATCTGCTCCTCGACCACGAAGTGCGAGACTACGACCAGGTCGGCGTAACGCATCCGGGGGAGAATTTCTGCGGAGATGTAGCGGTACGGGACGCCTCCGAGGAAGGTGCGGAGACGGGCGAACGCGGCCTCGTCGCCGTAGGTGCGGGACGCGGTCTCGAAGTGTTCGACAGTCTCGTCACGGTGCGGGAGAGCGTCGGCGGCCTTGAGGCGTGTGCGGAACTCGGAGTAGTTCGCGCCGAGCGGGATGATGGTGACTCCTTCGAAGCGGCGGCCGCCACGCAGGCGCACCATCTGGTCGCGGAGGGCTTCGCCGCGACGGAGGGAGAGGGGTCGTCGCGCAGCGTTATGGCCGGGAGCGGCATCGGTTCCTGCGCATCGGCGG
>CAVKLO010000067.1:0-6040 GCA_963656985.1 Bulleidia sp.
AATCCTTAAATATTCCGGCCAAGACTATTGCGGAAGTCACCGGGATTTCTGCCGATGAGATTGACAAGTATAATTGACCGGCAGTGCCTGCGGCGAAGCCGGGACCCTCTCACCTCACCATCAGCCTCTTCAGCCGCAGGAGCCAGTAGAGGATGCCGGCGAGAGCGATGACCGCGCCGGCCAAGCCGATGCAGGACAGGGACAGATGTGTGGTTACAGCCCCGCCCGTCAGCGCTCCCATACCGATGCCCAGATTGAAGATGCCCGAATAGATGGACATCGCCACTGCCGACTCATCCTCCGACGAAGCCGAAATCACCTCGGACTGCATCGCTATATTGTACGCAGTCACGGAGATTCCCCAGACCGCGCATAACGCGATGGTCAAAGGATGGCTGTGCGATGCCGGCAGCATAAACGCGAGCGCGGCGATCAGCCCGACCATAGCCAGTGTGATAAAACGGGCTCGGCAGCGTGCGTAGAAAGCAGAGAACGCGTAACTGCCGATCAGACCGGCCACTCCGAAAATCATAAGCGTTGCGGTAATCAGCCCCTCTGGCATACCGCAAATCTGCCCCAGAAAAGGCTCCACGTAGCTGTAGGCGGTATAATAGCCGGTGGCAAAGAGCAGGGTGAAGAGGTAAATCCCGAGCATAACTCTGTTTTGTAGAAGCGAAGGCAAACCCTTGATACTCACTCCTTTGCCGGCCGGCAGCGGCGGCAGCGTAAAAAAAACGAAAAGGAACGTGAGCAGCGCGAAAAGCCCGATGCAGAGAAAGGTCATCCTCCACCCCACGAGCAGCCCGACCGCACGCCCAAGCGGCATACCCATAATCACCGCGACCGATGTCCCCGTCACCACCACGCTGAGCGCGAGTGCGCTGTGACTGTGAGGCACCGTCCGCACCGCTATGGGAGGGATAATCGACCAGAAAAGTGCGTGCGTGCAGGCTACGCCGATACGCGCTCCCATCAGCATCCCGTATGAGACGGAAAGAAAGGAAAGTCCCTGGAACAGAGTGAAAAACGCGATGACTGAGAGCAGCAGACGGCGCATTTCCATACGTGAGAAGAGCAGCATCAGCGGCAGCGAGAGCAGCATCACCATCCACGCATAGACGGAAATCAGCATCCCCGTCTCAGCCTCAGTGCGCGAGAAATCAGCGCCGATGTCGGTCAGCAGCCCGATGGGCACAAACTCCGACGTGTTGAATATAAAGGCCGCGCAGGCCAATCCGATGAGTGCCAGCCAGTTCCTGGCCGACATCCTTTCCTCGTCCATAATACACAAACTAACCTTCTCTCTTTCTGCGTCCGCCCTCCGGGCGTCCAATCCGCAAGCGCCCGCAAAGATACTTCTCCCGCTTAGAAAACCCAAAAAGAAGCGGAGTTTTTTCGTGGCCATCGATGCGGAGCCGGATTGGATCAACACGCCTGGCGGGAAGCTGACAGACCTATCCCTACCGGGTGGGACAGCGGGAGGCTTTCACAGCCTTGACCGCGCATTTCTGGCAGATGCGGGCATCCCGCGGGGAGATGCTGTACTCCGTGTCCCGCAGTGTGTAGGGGTTGCCTAGAACGGTCTTGCCGAAGACGGGTCCGATAAGTGCCTCGAACCAGGTGCAGGCGGCAATATATCGGCCGTACTGGCGCGAGAGATGGTAGCCGTCGCGAGTGAGGTCGTAAACCTTATTGTCGGACGGGACTTCTCCGGTATTATTCAGTCTGGTTCCCCGGGCGGTCTGGATAGCATCTCCGCTCGGAATCACAATCGGCAGGTCGAACTCTTCAGATACCTTGGCCACACATTGGCGGATAGCCGAATACATCTGTCGCTGACTGTTTCCGTAGAACTTGAAATGCTCGTGGGTGGAGTTGACGGCATAGGCCCAGGTCTGATGCCACACGATTGCGGCGGAGGGATTGAGTGCTTCTTTTCTGATGATGTCTATGAGTTCCGGGAGCCATTGCCCGTAATTATCATAAGTCCCCGAGAATCCGGAAGCTTCCTGGACCGTGATTATGTCCCAGGCTTCATCCTTCAGCCCGTCCTTCAGTCCGGCATTCCGGCTGACAGTCACCCACCTGTTATCCGTAGACTTGTAAAAGATATAGTTTTTAAGGCCCTCCGAATATTCCGTGCAGTGCCTTTCGAGGGTACAGCCGCCGATGTATAGCCTCGCTATGATGACATTGCGGATGCCTGCGGTCTCAAGAAGCCCGGGGATGTATTCAGTGGCGTCATCGGAGAAGCTGTTGCCTATTGCCAGAATTTTCAATGTGTCGGGAGCCGATGGCAGAGGGTGGTTGGCAAAACGGTCCTGAGCGCTCAGTGAGAAGTACAGGAGAAGCGAAAGGAGGATACAGAGTGTTTTCTTCATACTGACAGATTTAGGCAAATGTACCCATTTTTATGAAGAAAATGAACTTGGCCATCGATATCTTCGTTCCCGTGTGTGCGTTATGAAAGTTTCCTTTTTTGTGGGCACTGCCTTGGTGCAACGACGGCCACGAAAAAGGGCAGACAACGTGGCCATTGATGTACTTATATACATCGAAGGGATAAGGTAAAACGTTTTTTCGTGGCCGTCGATGCACCATTAGGAATCATATAGTCATGCCCGCTGTGCGAGTCATACCCGACCAGCTCGGGCATCCCGTGAAGGGAGGAAGGAGGAATAGGGCGTGGAGGTTATCTTATTGATATTAAGCTATTTAATGGTATATCTCCTTCTGTTTTCAGCAGGAGGGGGTGTGTCTATATATTGTTGATATTTAAGCCTTTAGCCTCCACGGCACCACATACATCATCTTTATATCAGGGCGGCAAGGCCCAGAGCGCGGAAGAGCATAACCAGGGCGGTGTTTATTCCGCATTGAACGGGTGGCTCTCCGGCACCGCCGCCGAGGGAAAGGTATATGCACCGGTTAAGAATATAACCTGTGGTAATGAGTCCATCGCTCTGTCCGAGTACCTTCCTGAAGGCTGGAGCGTAGTTACTCCGGAATAGCGTATAGCTTCCGATAAGTTTCTCGGGATGCATCTGCGGGATATTCCGGCAGATGCATCCTTTTTTTCCGCATACCGCCTTGCTCCGGCTCTGAAGTTTCGCAGAAAATCGTACATTTGCCTGTCCATATCGGCGGTAATGGGTAAAGGAAAAACAGGGAAAAGGATTTTCGGCCGCGCGGCGGCACTCGTGCTTGCGGCGGTGATAATAATCTTCGCGGCGGTGCAGCTTGCGCTCAGCCCGAGGGTGCTCACCCCTGTGGCGATGAAGTACGCTCCGCAGTTCGTGGATGGGGAGATCAGTCTCGGAAAGATTTCCGGCGGCCTCATCAGCTCTTTTCCGCATCTGCGGGTAAGCGTCGAAGACCTCGTCCTGACCTATCCCCACGACAGATTCAGCCGCTATGACAGTCTCGGTATAGACGGCGTTCTGCTGCACGCGGGAAGGGGAGCGGAAAGGGACACGCTCGCCGTCATCCCGCAGCTCAGTTTCAGCATCAATCCTTTCGCGCTGCTCAAGGGCGAATACCATCTGCCGTCGGCGAAATTATCCGGCCTGCGGCTCTACGCGCACAGCTACGACTCCACCGCCGCGAACTGGCACATCCTCAGCTTTCTCGCGCCGTCCCCGTCAGATACTGCCGGCGGCGCTATGCCCACCGTCTCCATCGACAGGCTCTCCATCGAGGACCGGCCCCGCATAGTTTACACCGACCAGAGCGACACCCTCTACGCCTTCGTGGGTCTTAACTCGCTGAAATTCAAGGGCGTGATAGAAGATGATCCGCTACACAGCTTCGGCAAGGAACGCCCTCGGCGCGAAAGGCTGAGCCTCACCCTCGATGACTTGCGCGTTACAGGCCGTATGCCGGCTGACACCCTCGCGGCCTCGTTCAGCCACCTCGAACTCTTCGAGCACAAAGACCATCTGGACCTGAAGCTTTCCGCAGAGACTATGCTCTTCACCCGGGCCTTCGGCCGCCTGAGAATCCCGGTGGAACTCGATATGGAGCTTGGTTTCCCGGAATCCGCTGACGACGGCCTGAGAGTCGAACTTCTCGGCCTGGACACCAGAATGGCTTCGCTTCCGCTGGAAGCCGCCGGAGACTTCACCATAAAGGGCGACAGTCTCCGCGTGAAACTCCAGGCCGGCATCAAGGACTGCCCGCTCGGGACTCTGCTCGCCGATTACGGAGAGAATTTAGCCGCCGCCGCTAAAGAGCTGGAAACGGACGCCTCAGTCTCGCTGAACATAACAGCCGACGGCTGGTATGTGCCGGGAACCGGAGAATTCCCGAAAGTCGATCTTCATCTCGAAGTGCCTTCTTCCTCCTTCAGCTATGCCGGCCTCATAGACGACGGCGAATTCGACCTGGATTTGGACGCCAGACTCGGAGCTGACGGAAAGCTGGACGCCGCAGTGAATGACTTTTGCCTGTCCTTCACCGGAATGGACCTGCTGATGGCGGGCGGCGCGGAGGACCTGCTCGGAGAGGACCCCCTCTTCGATGTCACGGCCTTCTTCTGCACCGAATTCGCGGACCTGCTGCGTTTCCTGCCCGAAAACTCCGGCATCCTCGCCTCCGGAGACGTGGACCTGGAGCTCGACGGCAAGGCCAGACTCTCGCAGCTGAACCTCTACCGTCTTTCCGAAAGCTCCCTCACGGGCCGGCTCTACAGCGACAACCTGATGCTCGCTATGCCCGACAGCGGACTCTACGCGGTCATTTCCAATCCCGACATACAGCTCGGAGCCACGGACAGGGGAGCGCTCCTGACAGCATCAGTGGACAGCCTGCGCTTTTCCGCTCCGGACACCTACGTAAAGGGCGGCGGACTGTCTCTGAAGGCCCGCAACGAAGGGAATGTCCGGAGCGGCGGAGGAGAACTCCCGCCACTTCGCGCCACCCTCGAGCTGGAAAGCCTGAATATGCTCAGCTCCGACTCCGTGACCCTTGCGCTGCGGGGCAGCGTCAATGAGCTGACATTCAGTAAAGTTCAGGAGGCAGACAGCCTGCGTCCGCGTTACTCCTTCACGAGCGGGAACGCAGCCGGCTACATAAACATCCCCTCCCTCGGACGCGCGACCCTGCAGGACCTGAACCTCGACGCCTCCGCCATAGTGCGCAGCCGGAACCGTCCTCCGCAGAGACAGACGACTCCCGAAATGCTCCGCAGACGCGCGATGCTCGACTCTCTGCGGAGGCTGCACCCCGCCGCCGGCCGCGACTATCTCCTCGCGATGCTCGGGACGCCCGACTTCCTCTCCGAGAAGGAGTTCCGTCTGCACGATATCAGCATTGACCTCGGCCAGACCCTCACATCCCTGCTGAAGAATTGGCGGCCCGCCGCCTCCATATCTGTCGGCGCGGCCAATCTTGTTACGCCTCTGCTGCCTCTGCGCAACCGCATAAACGCTCTTCAGCTCACTCTGGATGACGATCGCCTGGATATCTCACGCCTGCAGCTCTCTTCCGGCAGTTCGCAGCTGGGAGTCACTGCGAGATTGACCGGCCTGCGGCCGGTCCTTATGGGCAGGGCGGCTCCGCTTTCGCTCGATGCTGAAATTTACTCCAAGCGGCTGAATCTGAATGAGCTGATCGCGGCTTCCTATGCGGGAAGCGAGCTTACCGGTTCCGCTTTCACTCTCGCGGAGGACGACGAGAGTTTCATCACTGACACGCTCGAAAACGCCCGGGCGCAGCTGGAATATTCGCTTTTCGTGGTGCCGGCTAATCTGAACGCCGACGTGAAGCTTCAGGTGGACAGTCTGGACTACTCCTATTTCTCCATCGGACGGCTCAGCACGGATGTGGCTGTGCGCGAACGCTGCATTCAGCTCACGAACACGATGGCTACGTCCGCCTACGGCGATGTCTCGTTCGAAGGATTCTATTCCACGAGGACGAAGAAGGACATCACGGCGGGCTTCAATCTGGGCCTCAAGGACATAACTGCTGAAAGGGTCATCGAGGTCCTCCCGGCCGTGGACAGTCTCGTGCCGATGCTCAGCTCCTTCCGGGGACTGCT